>JANORJ010000565.1:0-3316 GCA_031415255.1 Chitinophagaceae bacterium
CTGGACTTGTAATACCCACAAACGAATACCTTTTTTCATGAAACAATTGCTGCCACTGGCGCACCATACCAAGAAACTGATTATTGAGAATTAATATTTTTACATCTACTTTAAATTGCATAATGGTCCCCAACTCTTGTATCGTCATTTGAATACCACCATCGCCTGCAATGGCAATAATTGTTTTATTGGGCGCACCAAATTTTGCACCAATGGCTGTTGGTAATGCAAAGCCCATTGTGCCAAGGCCTCCACTTGTAATATTGCTTTTGCTGTTATTGTATTTTGCATATCGGCAAGCTACCATTTGATGCTGCCCCACATCTGTAACAATTACAGCTTCTCCCTTCGTTAGTTCATTCAATACATTTATTACTTCTCCCATGGTAAGTTCATCCGTTGTAGGATTCATTTCTGGGATAATACATGTCTCGTCTTCCTTTTTTTGATATTCCTTAAACTTATTGTGCCAAGCATCATGCGTATTTTGTCTTATTAATGCTGTTAACATGGGCAAAGTTTCCTTACAATCTCCCCACACGGGTACAGTTGTTTTCACATTTTTATCAATTTCTGATGGGTCTATATCGAGGTGAATTATTTTTGCTTGCTTGGCATATTTATCCAAACGCCCTGTAACCCTGTCATCGAAACGCATACCAACTGCAATCAATACATCGCATTCATTGGTTAATACATTTGGTCCATAGTTCCCATGCATACCAAGCATACCCACACCCAAAGGATGATCTGTAGGAATGGCACTCATGCCCATGATGGTCCATGCTGCTGGCAGTCCTGCTTTTTCAATAAATGCAGTAAATTCTTTTTCTGCGTTTCCTAGTATAACACCTTGTCCAAAAATTACAAATGGTCTTTCCGCTTCGTTAATCAATTTTGCTGCAGCTTCTACATATTCTTTGCGAACAATGGGAGAGGGGCGATAACTTCTTATATGATTGCATTTGGTGTAACCTTCGTAATCAAATTTTTGTAACTGTGCATTTTTAGTAATGTCAATCAGCACAGGGCCAGGCCTTCCACTTTTTGCGATATAAAATGCTTTGGCTAATACAGCAGGAATTTCTGTTGCATCAGTAACCTGGTAATTCCATTTAGTAACTGGCGTAGTAATATTTATTACATCTGTTTCCTGGAAAGCATCAGTGCCTAATAAATGTGCAAACACTTGCCCGGTGATACAAACCAACGGAGTAGAATCAATCATTGCATCAGCCAAGCCGGTAACAAGATTTGTTGCGCCGGGACCGCTTGTTGCAAACACCACCCCAACATCACCACTGGTTCTTGCATAGCCTTGACCTGCATGTATGCCACCTTGTTCATGACGAACCAAAATATGATTCAGCTTATCAGCATAATCATACAATGTATCATAAATAGGCATGATAGCACCACCGGGATAACCAAAAATGGTGGTTACGTTTTCGGCAATCAATGCTTCGAGCACTGCGACCGAACCGCTAATGCCCCCATCCCCTAAAGGGGGGCTTGTAAGAGTCTTTTTTTCCGGTGTGGCTTTTATTGTTTGTAGAGTCTCCATAATGTTTTTCTTTAACGAACTTTTCAAATTATTAAATTTCTTTCACCTAAGTCCCCTTTAGGGACAGGGTATTAGTTTTCATCCGTCACACAACCTTCACTTGCATCTTTTACCAGCTTTGCATATTTATACAAAACACCTCTTGTTACTTTCAATGCAGGTTGTTTCCAATTCTTTTTTCTTTCAGCAATTATTTCATCACTTACTAATAACGAAATTTTATTTTTCGTTACATCAATTTCAATAATGTCATCATTTTCTACAAAGGCTATTAATCCGCCTTCGTATGCTTCAGGAGTAATATGTCCAACAACAAATCCATGTGTGCCGCCGCTGAAACGTCCGTCAGTGATTAGTGCAACACTTTTTCCTAAGCCGGCGCCGCTGATAGCAGAAGTGGGTTTCAACATCTCAGGCATTCCAGGAGCACCTTTTGGCCCTTCATTTTTTATAACTACTACATCACCTTCTTTTATTAAGCCACTTCCTATTCCGGCAATTAACTTTTGTTCGCCATCAAACACTCTTGCAGGCCCTGTAAATTTTTCTCCTTCCTTCCCACTGATTTTTGCAACACTTCCTTTCTCCGCTAAATTTCCATAGAGGATTTGCAGGTGCCCCGTTTTTTTCAATGGCAATTCCAACGGTAAAATAATTTTTTGTGTTTCAAAATTTAAATCCGGAACACCTGCTAAATTCTCTGCTACCGTTTTACCGGTTACTGTCAAACAATCGCCATGCAACAATCCTTTTTGCAGTAAGTATTTCATTACTGAAGGAATGCCGCCATGTATATGCAAATCCTGCATGAGATATTTTCCAGAGGGTTTGAAATCTGCTAATACAGGAGTTTTGTCACTGATAGTTTGAAAATCATCTTGTGTTAACGGAACGCCTACACTTTTTGCCATCGCAATTAAATGCAGAACTGCATTGGTGCTTCCTCCCAAAATCATAATCACCACCATTGCATTTTCAAAGGCGTGACGGGTCATGATGTCGGAAGGTTTGATATCTTTTTCTAATAAATTCAAAATTGCTTTACCTGCATCCAAACATTCTTTTTTCTTTTCCTCACTCAATGCAGGATTGGAAGATGAATAAGGCAAACTCATACCTAAGGCTTCGATAGCCGAGGCCATAGTGTTAGCGGTGTACATGCCACCACAGGCACCAGCACCCGGACAAGAATGTTTAATGATTTCTTTAAAATCATTTTCTTCTATCTGCCCCGCAATCTTTTTTCCTAATGCTTCAAATGCAGAAATAATATTCAGGTCTTCTCCTTTATAATGGCCCGGTGCAATTGTTCCACCGTACACCATTATAGCCGGACGGTTTAAACGACCCATTGCCATAATACTTCCCGGCATATTTTTATCACAACCCGGAATGGCAATCAATCCATCGTAATAAAATCCACCACATACACTTTCAATGCTATCTGCAATTAAATCCCTACTCACTAAACTATATCTCATTCCATCTGTACCATTACTGATACCATCACTAATTCCAATGGTGTTAAATATTAATCCAACTAAACCATTATCCCACACACCTTTTTTTACATCTTTTGCTAAATCGTTCAGGTGCATATTGCAGGTGTTACCATCATAACCCATACTGCAAATACCAATTTGTGGTTTTTTGAAATCTTCATCCTTTAAGCCTATGCCATATAACATTGCTTGTGCAGCTGGTTGCGTTACATCTTGCGTTATTGTCTTTGAATATTTATTCAACTCACCC
>JANORJ010000566.1:0-1922 GCA_031415255.1 Chitinophagaceae bacterium
GATAAAAGAAAAAGATGCAGTGCTTGGTATTGTACCAGGAAATTATGTGGGATTATTATCTCATTCCGGTTCCCGTGCATTAGGTGCTAACATCGCCAATCACTATACAAAAATTGCCATCAGCAAAAGACGTTTACCACAAGATGCAAAAAATCTTGCCTGGTTAACATTGGATGAAGAAGAAGGAATGGAGTATTGGCTGGCTATGAACCTTGCCGGTGATTATGCAGCTGCCTGTCACCATATCATTCATGCAAAGATTGCCAAGCAGTTGGGACGTAAACCATTAACCATGGTAGAGAACCACCACAACTTTGCGTGGAAAGAATCCCTCAACACAGACGAAGGGTGGAAGGAAGTGATTGTGCACCGTAAAGGGGCAACACCAGCGGGTAAAGATGTGTTAGGAATTATTCCCGGCTCTATGACCGCCGATGGATTTATTGTAAAAGGTAAAGGTGAAATGGCTTCTATCAATTCTGCTTCTCATGGAGCCGGAAGAAAGATGAGCCGTACAAGAGCTATTGCTTCGGTTACTGATAAACAATTTAAAGACGAACTGAAAAAATTTGGTGTTAAGTTACTCGGTGGTGGATTAGATGAATCGCCTTTCGCTTACAAGGATATCAACTTGGTGATGCAAGCACAAAAAGCATTGGTAGATGTAGTAGGAAAGTTTACTCCAAAGATTGTAAAGATGGATGGTGCGAAACACAGAAGCTGGGAGAAGAAAGTAAGTGAGGAAGTGATAGGTGAATAATATATAACCGAAAATTTGCAATGGGCAGTAAGCAACAATCGCTTATTGCCCATTTTTTATGCCAGTATAATTATTTACACGGCTTCAAATTCCAGCAACAAGGCTGCATCACTGTACAGTAATAATGTCTTCCCTTTTATCTCAAAGCGATTTACTTTTTCTAATTGTTTTAAGAAGGTATCTTCTATCTTTTGTACTTCTTCACAATACATTTTAGTAGAAAAGATATTTTTAAAACTTATTTCGTTGCTAGTAATTGTAAAGCTGCTGCCAAACGTATTGCAACTAGCATTGCCGCTGGCACTTTTCTTTACTTCATTAAATTTAATAAAAGCTTTTGTCTGTACTTCTTTCACACCGGCAGCTGTATGAATCTTTTGTAACATCCATTTAGTATCGTATAACGAATGGTTTTCAGATGAAGTTGTATTTTTTGATGCCGTGTTTTCTTCTTTCATAATAAAAGCAGATGCCACCATAAATGCTCCTGCACTAATCAGTGTTGATAATCTCATGTTTATTTGTTTTATACCTATCTATTGATGCGAAATGCTTGCAGATGCATAAAAAATCTTACTCTCTTTACCGTATAAAAGGTTAAAGAAAAATTCAACGCAAGTTGACGATAGCGCATAAAAAAAACCCCTGTAGAAACAGAGGTCGGAACCAAAACTAACTGTAAATGAGAAAAATGTATATTACTGTTTTAATGAAGTAGCTATTTTTAAATTACTGTTGCCAAAAAATCCGCCCTCTCTTTCTTCCTGTTCGGTAATCACAAAATCTTCCTGATAGGTCGAAAAACTAAATTTCTTTATTTTGTCTTTATGCGCCTTCAGTTTCTTTATCGAATTATTTATAAGTTTTCCAATTGACTTATTCATAAAAATTGTGTTTATTGAACAGTGTAAGACAATTTATATGCCATTAGAAAATGAATTTGGATTTCAAACTTGATAGGTAGGTAATAAACTGTAAACCAGCTATCAATCAATAGCTGGTGATTTTGTTATAATTCCCCAAATTGGGGAATGGGAAATAAAAGATTGGGATACATTACTCAAACTTTCACATAAATCTTCTTCTTATCCATCCACCAACAGATGGCCCACATAAGGGTGATGACACAAAGTGCATATAGAAGTGATCCAATCTTAGGGTC
>JANORJ010000567.1:0-3609 GCA_031415255.1 Chitinophagaceae bacterium
AATCCCGACATTATTTTAAACCTTATATTGATATTATGTAAACCTTAACTGCCTTCTCTTGGCTGCTTATCTTTTTTATGTAAAATTTGCCAGTATCAGTTAACTTTGCACACCTTTATGAGATTTATACTTTTATTGATAATTACATCGTTATTGGTCAGCTGTGGGAGTAGCAAAAAGACTGCTAAAAAAAGCTCTGCTAATTCTAAAAGTAAGAGCATCAGCAAAATTTTAAAAAACCCCGACCCAGCATATAAACTCCGTATGGCTGAACAGTATTATGTAAAAAAGAAATACAGTCAGGCTCAACAGATTTATGAGGATATAATGCCTTATTACAAAACTGGAAAGGAGTTTGAAGATATTTATTATAAGTATGCTTATTGTGCCTACAACGTGGCCGATTATTTAAGTGCTGAGAACCTGTTTAAAAGCTTTTTGGAAATATTTCCTAATAGTTTAAAAGCAGAAGAGGTGGATTACATGAGGGCTTATTCTTATTTCAAACAATCTCCAAAACCCGAACTGGATCAAACCAATACGGTAAAGGCTATGGGAATGATGCAGACCTTTATTAATACACATCCTGGTTCGGTACGAAATAAAGAGGCGACTGAAATAATAGACATTTGCCGTGCAAAACTAGAGGTAAAAGATTACATGAGTGCACAGTTGTATTATAATGTTGGGCAATTCAGGGCGGCTGGTGTGGCTTTTAGCACTTTATTAAATGCCTACCCGGAATCAATTAAAGGGGATGAATACAAGTTGATGATTATAAAATCATACTATCGTTTTGCAGAAATGAGCATAGAAGAGAAAAAGATAGAACGATATGAACAGGTAATCAATGAGTGTAATGAATTTACTGACCGGTTTCCCGAAAGTAAATTGAAAAAAGAAGCAGACGAATTTTTAAATTTATCGCAAACCAATATTAAACAATTAAGTAATGAGCAAATTAAGACGTCAGCTTAGTGCTGGTATTACCAATAATGTAGAGACCCGCCACCTTGATGATATCAAGAAAAAAACAGGTAACCTGTATGAATCTATTTCTATTATTGGCAAGCGGTCTAACCAAATCAATATTTCATTGAAGGAAGAGCTGCACAACAAATTGGAAGAGTTTGCCAGCCACACAGACAGTCTTGAAGAAATTCATGAAAACAAAGAGCAGATAGAAATTTCCCGGGCTTATGAAAGAATGCCAAATCCGGCATTACTGGCCACCCAGGAATTTTTAGAAGATAAAGTTTACTTCCGTAAAGGTGATGATGAACTTTTCAGTTAAGAATCCTGCCTTTTCCGAATTTATCGGAATGTAAAAAAGGGACATGGATCACTCAATTGAATTTTTGATCTAAAATTTCAAAAAATTACTACTATTTAAGCGGCTTGTTTCGACTCGTCGCTTTTCTTTTTTAAAATGTATTTTTGATAGCATGTTAGCGGGAAAAAAAATATTATTGGGTATTACAGGCAGTATTGCTGCTTATAAATCAATCTATTTAGTTCGCCTGTTGGTAAAAGCAGGGGCAGAAGTAAAGGTTGTTATTACCCCTTCTGCAAAAGATTTTGTTTCTTCTCTTACCCTGTCAACACTTAGCCGCAATCAGGTATTGATTGACCTGTTTGATGAGCAGAGCTGGGCCAATCATGTTATGCTGGGCCGCTGGGCTGATGTAATGGTAATTGCACCTCTTAGTTGTAATACGCTGGCCAAAATGGCAAATGGGCAATGCGACAACCTCTTGCTGGCTACGTACCTTTCCGCTACCTGCCCGGTGGTGGTAGCACCGGCTATGGATGAAGATATGTGGCACCATGCTGCTACAAAGGCGAATCTCGCTAAACTTCAATCGTTTGGTAACAAAATAATTCCGGTGGAAAAAGGCGATCTGGCAAGCGGCCTCCACGGCGAAGGCAGGATGGCAGAGCCAGAGCAAATACTTGATTTTATAAGTACTAATTTTTTTTTGACTCGACCACTGGAAGGTAAAAAAGCTATAGTTACTGCCGGGCCTACATACGAACCTATTGATCCCGTACGTTTTATTGGAAATCATTCTTCTGGAAAAATGGGAATAGCAATCGCAAAAGAATTAAATCATCGTGGGGCTGCTGTAACATTAATAATGGGGCCATCGCAGCTTGAGGTATCTGCTAATGGTATTTCATTGATAAGAGTGCAAACAGCCGCCGAGATGTATAAGGCATCAAACGATGCGTTTGATAACACTGATATTGCTGTTATGGCAGCAGCCGTGGCTGATTATGCACCTGTAGCGACTGCCAAAGAGAAAATAAAAAAGCAAGAAGATGGTCTTACCGTTGAACTTGCTAAAACAAAAGATATTTTAAAAAGCCTGGGTGAAAGAAAAAAAGCCGGGCAGGTGCTGGTTGGCTTTGCTCTGGAAACCAATAATGAGAAGCAGTATGCCATGGATAAACTGCAAAAGAAAAATGCAGATATGATTATACTAAACTCATTAAACGATCCGGGAGCTGGTTTTGGACATGATACCAATAAGATTACTATATTCGAAAAGGGTGGTGGAGAATTTAACTTTGCTACAAAGTCAAAACAAGAAGTGGCAAAAGATATTGTTGATACAATAATCCGTCTTTATTATGCATAAAAAAATAATTCTTGTCTTCGCTTTTGTTGTTGCTGCAGTAGTGGTGCAGGGGCAGGAAATTCAGGCCCGCCTTACTGTTATTACCGCCAAAGTAAGCACACAGATAGATAAAAAAGTTTTTCAGACTTTGCAATCTACACTCACTAATTTTCTGAATAACAGAAGATGGACTACCGATGCTTTTCAGACCGGAGAAAAAATTCAGTGTAATTTTCTTCTTAACATTGATCAGGATCTTGGCAATAATGTTTTTAAAGGAAAGCTGACTGTACAGGCTGCCCGTCCGATTTACAATACCAGCTACGACTCGCCGATAATGAATTTTTTGGATGATAATGTCACGTTCAGGTATGTAGAGTTTCAGCCAATTGAGTTTAATGAAAACAGAATACAGGGTAATGATCCGCTGGCGGCAAACATTACTGCGATACTGGCTTATTACGTTAACCTAATTCTGGGATTTGATTATGATTCATTTTCTCTTCGTGGCGGGGATAATTATTTTCAAAAAGCCTGGAACATTGTAAATAATGCACCAGAGAATAAAGATATCTATGGATGGAAATCGTTTGAGGGTTTGCGCAACCGCTATTGGCTGGCAGAGAACCTGAACAATAACCGGTTTGCTTTATTGCATGATGCCTTATTTTCCTATTACCGTTCTGGCATGGATATTTTTTATGAAAATGAAGATGCAGGTCGCAACGGAATTTTGAATTGCCTTAACTTTCTTAACACGGTAAACACAGAAAACCCTAACTCAATGCTTGTACAATTTTTTTTCCAGGGAAAAGGTACAGAACTGGTAAAAGTATTTAGTAAGGCAAATGCTGAACAAAAAGCCAGGGCAAGAGAATTATTAACCCGTCTTGATATAACTAATGGTGCGGCTTATAAAGAACTGCGATGAGAACCCGGTTGTTGATATTTATTATACTTTTTTTTATTGCTGGTTGCAAAAGTAAAA
>JANORJ010000568.1:0-8572 GCA_031415255.1 Chitinophagaceae bacterium
CTTTTACGCTAATGAAAACTTTATCCGCAACTTTCTTTGTAGTTACAGAAACAGTTGGTTCATACTTAGCCGTTGTTGGGGTTGCAACCGCCGACAGAGCTTTCTCATTCACTACATAAAACGCATTGGTAATCAAATTTAGAATTACTCTACCAATATCTTGCGGAATGATATTGATGTTGCCAATGGTTTCATCATACGCTGTTTTCAACGTTGCATTGAATGATTTGTCTTTTGCTCTTAACCCATGATAAGCCAAACGCAAATATTCATCGGCCAATTTATTAATGTCGGTTGGTTCTTTGGTGGCACTACTGCTGCGGCTGTGTTGCAACATTCCTTTTACAATATCGCCTGCCCGTTTACCGTGATGATTTATTTTTTCTAAATTCAGTTTTAAATCATTGGCAATAGCTGCTGCATCTTCCAGATTTCCTTTAGCAATTTCTTCATTCATTTCATCTATTAACTCTGTGCTTACTTCGCTAAAGTTGTTGACGAAGTTCAACGGGTTTTGAATTTCATGGGCAATGCCTGCAGTTAGTTCTCCAAGACTTGCCATTTTTTCTGATTGTATTAACTGCTTTTGTGTGGACTGCAATTCGTTTAAAGCTTCTTCTGCTTTTTGCTTGGCATCTTTAATGGCAATTAAATCTTGCTCTGCCTGCTCGGCATGTGCTTCTGCCATTTTTAAATCATTAAAACGGGTGAAGGTGAGGTTGAATACGGCTGCAAAACGTTCGAGCAGTTGTAATGTTTCAGCAGGTTGCTCTTCCGGCGAAGCCATGCCAATAAACCCTTTACTGAAATAAGCAATGTCCTGCACCCTTCTTTTTTGGGTAAGCCCTTCTTTAAATGGCACTCCCAAACGGGTAAGATGACTGAAATAATTTTGCAACTCTTCGCCCTGTATATCTATCACCAGCGATTTTTGTTGTTGCTTCCACCCTCCATACATTTTAAAAAAAGTGGGATTGTCATTCATGTTAGCTGCAAAAGCGGTGCTTACTTTACTGCCATCTTCATCCGTTATCCAAAATTCAGTGTTACCTGTTTCGCTTTTTATAATTGAAATGTATAAACGGTTAGGTTCAATACCCAATGCAATTAATTGCTGAAATAATACAGCTGCAGTTTCTGCCAGCTCATCACTTTTTTGCATGGCAAGGGTTCTTGACCGCACTCTTTCCAATGCTGATTCTATTTGTGCTTCTCTGGCTTGTGCTTCTGCTCTTTGTAAATCGAGGTAACGACGATAGGTTTGACCAAACACATTTACAAAGCGGATGAAAATTGAAGTTGCGTCTTTTGTAAACTCATTTAGAGAGAATACATATAAGCACCCTTCTTTAAAAAAGAAATCAGTATGCACTATCCTTTCGTATGCCGAATAATAATCTTTCTTGATTTTGTAGTTAGCCTGATTGCGCATGGCTTCATAGTACTTCAATTTATCTTCTCCTTCCAGTATGTATTGATAGGTTTCTTTTTTATCAAGCCAGTTCTGGTAAACATTTTTGAGCAGTATATGGTGCTGCATATTTAAATGGCCGATTGTCAATTCTGTTTTTCCTGTTGCTTTTTCTGCAGTCCATAATTCCATCATTTCATTGGGTTGCATGATACCGATTCCACAACGGTCGAGTGAAGTAAGTAGTCCCAAAGCAGTAAGTTCATCAAACAATGTTGCCACACTTTCACCCACATCATTACTATTGTGCATCGCCATTGTTTTTGACCGAACTCTTTCCAACGACGCTTCTATCTGTGCTTCTCTTAATTGAACTTCTGAATTTTTTAAATCTTCAAATCGTTTATAAGCCAGGTCAAATGCGGCTCCCATTTTGGTCAATATCAATTCCATTTCATCTGATGGCTGTTCCAGCAGGTCGATACACATGCGGCCATTATATAATGGTATGGTTGGGTGATACGCATACTTGATGCCTGTTGTTTTTAAGAACGTCTCCGATTCATCTGCTTCTTTTGTTCTTTCATGATCCCGCAGAAATTGAATGGTTCGTTTCAAATCTTCTTCGTTCTGAACAACCACGAAATAAGGATCTGTGTTATCCCACATTCTTTTGATAAAAAGATTTGGGTCAATTTTTTCCAGCCGATACTGTACAACCATAGGCTGGTGGAGTTTTCCTTCGTCGTATTCCATGGCAGTAAGATCCCACATGGTATAGTTGCCATCCTTTTCTTTTAAGTGAATGGTAGCGGCCACTACATTAGGGATATCCAGGTTCATCATTTCCTGCTTCAGCTTAAATACTAACTCAAGAATTTCTTCTGATTTAAACATAGCCAAAGACCTTGCCCTTACTCTTTCTACAGCCAGATTAATTTGTGCTTCCCGGGTTTGTGCTTCTGCTTTTTTTAAATCGAGGAAACGAGTGTAAGCTTGTTCAAATACTTTTGCAAATCGAATTAAGATTTTGAAATCTTCTTCTTTTGTAAGAAGTCCCCACCAGCTGTCAAAACCGATCATCGAGTTTTTTTCAGCAACCAAATGTGCCGTCCAGTTTTCTTGTTCAATCTGAAATTGTGTTATCGATTCCGGAATTTTTGATTCATTGTATCTGGCCACGTATCGGAAATACTCATTTTTTTCCTCCCCTGAGTAAGACCTGTTCATTATATGTTCGCCTTTCTCAAAGGCATTCCAAAGATCTTTTATAATTGTGTTATTCTCGACCGCCTTATCGTATGGAAGGTCGATTTTAACCGGAGCAGATAAATGATTTGTAGCGATCCAAAGACTGATGCTTTTTTCCTTTTTGTCAAAAATAAAAATAAAGGCTCCGTCAAATGAAAGTCCCAATTCTGCAAGTCGATCAAATAAAGAACCCGCCACTTGCTCCAACTCGGTCGAATGATGCATAGCTAATGACCTTGAACGTACTTTTTCCAATGCATTTTCAATCTGTGCTTCTCTTGTTTGTGCTTCTGCTTTTTGCAGATCGAGAAAACGGGTGTAGGTTTGGTCAAATACTTTAGTGAAGCGTTTGAAAATGTCATGAGAGTCGGGAACTTTTTCATATGTGATGAACAGTAGAAACCCCTGAGTGAATTTGCAGAGATGATTGATTTGATACGTAGGCAGTGAAAGCCCATGCTCATCGATTTGATCAAATGTTGGTTTCAGGTCCGGAAAGGATTTCATATACGCATAATGTTCCTCTAATGCTTTATCACCGAGTTCCTGCACCAACATTCTTTTTTCACTACGAATAAAATCTCCCATCTCTGCGAAGGAGGCTTCACCAAATAAGCGAAGCTTAAATGGCAGTTGTAGGGTTCCTTCACTACTCATCCAGCAGGTAGCGGAGGTTGTATCCTCAGCAAGAATATTATAACCGCAGCTCCAAGCGGGAATACCCAATGCCTGTACCTGTTGAAATAAAATATTGGCCGCATCAGGTAATTCATTGCTGTGTTGCATGGCCATTGTTCTTGCCCGCACTCTTTCCAATGCTAATTCGATTTCGGCCTCTTTTGCCTGTGCTTCTGCTTTTTGCAGGTCGAGGAAACGGGTGTAGGTCTGTTCAAATACAGCTGCAAACCTTTTGAATACATCATGAAATTCAGGACAAGGCTCCAATGTAATAAACAGCAAATTGCCCTGGGTAAAATTAGCGAGGTGATGTATTTGTGTTTCAGGCAGATCGAAACCCACACTTATTGCGTAATCGAAATATGCTTTAAAAGCCGGAATGGTTTTCAAGTATCCATAATGCTCCTGCATTCTTTCACCACGCAGTTCCAACACAAAAAATGATTCTCCTTTTTGTTTCGATTCAACATAGCGAATAAAATTTGCATCCTCAGTCAGCGGGATATTCTGCACCGCATTAAAGTCGCTGCCATCCTGCGTACTCATCCAGGAAGTAAATGTCTTTTCATTCTTTTCCCAGATATTATAGCCACAGCTATAAGCAGGAACACCCAATGCTTTTGCCTGCTGAAATAATAATGCAGCCGCATCTTTTAACTCATCACTATGCTGCATAGCCATTGTTCTTGCACGAACTCTTTCCAATGCCAATTGAATCTGCGACTCTTTTGCCTGTGCTTCTGCTTTTTGCAGATCAAGAAAACGGGTATAGGTCTGTTCAAAAACTTTTGCGAAGCGTTTGAATATATCCTGCATTTCAGGGTAATGCTCATAAGTAATGAACAAAAGATTGCCATAAGAAAAATTAGCAAGATGATCGATTTGAAATTTGGGTAACTCAAAGCCTGAGTTCAACATGCTTCGCAATAAATCACCAACTCCCGGAAGCGTTAGCATATACCGGTAATGATCTGCCTGTTCTTCCCCACCCTTTTCATATATAAAAAGTTCATCGCCCCTCTTTCTTGATTCATCGAATCGCATAAAAACCGGATGTTCCGTTAGCGGGATTTTGCAAGGCGAAGGCGATATTATGCCATCCGGACTTCCCGGATAATAGGTAAACTCTTTATCCCCTAAGTTCCAGATATTAAAACCACAATTCCATTGGGGTACGCCTAATGCTTTTACCTGTTGAAATAAAATAGAGGCTACATCCAATAATTCCTCGCTTCGCTGCATGGCCATCGTTCTTGAACGTACTCTTTCCAGTGCCGCTTCAATCTGTGCTTCTCTTGCCTGTGCTTCGGCTTTTTGCAGATCCAAAAAACGGGTATAGGTTTGTTCGAACACTTTTGCAAAACGTGGAAGAATGTCTGCATTACTGAACGGCTGAAGTGCCGAGGCTAGGATATATCCATGTTTGAATGATGCTCCATAATCTATTTCCCAGCGTGGAGTTTCGGGCATCGGGATATTTTTTGCTGCGAAATCATCCAATACTGTCTTTACTGTTGGCAGGCTGAACATCGCCTCAAAGTGCTGCGCAATAAAATTTTCGGGTATTTCAACAGAAAACAATTCAACACCTTTTTTCCATTGGTCGTACCGGTATTGGTGAATATAGTCCAAATCAACAGGCACAATAAATGGAGATAACATACCGGCCTCCGGTACGCTGTGCCACTGTTCCACCTGATGCTCATGTTTATCACAAAACACAATGCCGGTGGCATATAATTCGCCTCCCAGCATTCTCAGCTGCTCGAACATTGCTGTAGTAACATTACTCAAATCCTTACTGGTTTGCATTCCCATGGATTGAGAACGTACCCTCTCCAATGCCGTTTCAATCTGTGCTTCTCTTGCCTGTGCTTCTGCTTTTTGCAGGTCGAGGAAACGGGTATAGGTTTGATCGAATACTATTGCAAACCGTTCTAATAGTTGAAGTGATTCTGCCGGTCTTGGTTCATTGGTTGACAACGCCAGCATTCCTTTGGAAAAATAGGCGATATGAATTATCCATCGATCATCCGGAAGCAGTTTTACCGGAAATGTTTCTTTCCCTACCAATTCATTCCGGTATTGATTGTACTTCTGCAATTCTCCTTCTTTGATGTCTAATACCAATGTCTTTTGCTGATCTTTCCAACTTTTGAACATTTTACTCATTACGAAAGGCTCATCTATTTTATGCCTGAAAGTTCGCTGCATATTATTTCCGTGAAGCGTTGCAGATATCTCAACCACTCCTTCTGATTCTTTTATAATACCTATGGTACATTGCTCTGCAGGTTCTCCTAAATCTTTTAGTTGCTGAAAAAGTATCAGGGAAGTATCTTGCAATTCCTCGCTATGCTGCATTGCCATCGTTCTTGCACGAACTCTTTCCAATGCCAGTTCAATCTGTGCTTCTCTCGCCTGTGCTTCGGCTTTTTGCAAATCTAGAAAACGGGTATAGGTTTGTTGAAATACTTTTCCAAACCGCATTAACGTACTATTCTCTTCATCGGTATAAGGAGTTCTAGAAAAGTTTTCGATATACAGGCCAACATTTTCTAACAATACGGTTGATGCTGCAAGCCCGGGGCAGCTTAAATAAAAATCTTTTGATGCTTGTGGTAACCCGGGAACATAGGATAAAAGCTGATTGTAAAATTTGTTCTTTTCTTCAAAATTTAAATTCGTGGCAAAGAGTTCTACACCTTTATCTTTTGCTTCCTTAAATTGATTTGCCCAAACAGATTCAAACCAGGGATGCGTTATTTTAGAAGGAATGTCCTGCTCATCAGCAATCCAAAAATGCCAATCGCCTCCGGGTGTATAGTCAACCACAAAACCTGCGTGGTCAAGATTAATTTTTAAATGAGTGAGTTGCTGATAAACAATTTTTATTACTTCTTTGAGCTCTTCACTTTTCTGCATGGCCATACTTCTGGAACGTACTCTTTCCAGTGCTGCTTCTATCTTTGCCTCCCTTGCCTGTGCTTCTGCTTTTTGCAAATCATTGAACCGTGTATAAGTAAGATCGAAAACTTTTCCAAATCTTTCAAGGATATCCAGTTTCTCGTCGGACATATCTTCACTGGCTACAGTCTGTAATCCACCAAAATTGCTAAACGTAAAAGAAGCTACATACTTTTTTAATGCTTTTGAGGCAGCCTGTGCTTCCAACGGCATTTTACTAAATTCCGTTTCATTGAATAAGTATTCATCGTATATTTTTTTCTCTTCTCCTTCAATTACATAAATAAATTTACTGGCTCTTTCCTGATAGCCTTTCAACATTGCATGGTGAAAAGGATAATCTTCAAACTTCATGTAATAGGACTCGGGTGGTTTACCCGTATCCGGATTTGCTCCCCACACCATATTCGACAAGGTACTTTCATCAATGATATTGATGATACACATATTGATGGCAAAATCAAGTTTAGTCAGTTCTTTAAAAACGGTGTCCACCAGATCGGACAACTCATTTGAATGTTGCATGGCCATGGCTCTTGCCCTTACTCTTTCCAGGCCCAATTCTATCTGTGCTTCTCTTGACTGTGCTTCAGCTTTTTGTATATCGAGGAAACGGGTATAGGTTTGGTTGAATGCAATAGTAAAGCGACTGATGATATCCATATGCTCATCTGCCAACGGTTCGATGCTGCCTGTAATGAGTGATCCGAATTGCGCAGATGAACCGGAAAGATGTATTCTCTTCATCGCCACCATATCTTTTTTAATAAAATCTGGCAACTTTGTTAATTCTGTTTTACTAAAACCAAAGCGATCCCAATCCCTTTTCTCTTTTCCTTCAAAAAGGTATTGCCATTTTTTTGTTCGCTTTTTCCACCTGTCGAGATATATCAAGTGTGTAGGATGCTGATTCATGGGAATAAAAAAACCATTCTCAGCCAATAAACCTTCTTTACCCGACAGCCACCAGGTGATGCCTTTATTTTCAGGATTTACAATCATGATAAAACATCGGTCCAGCTTGGCATCTAGTTTTGTTAGCTCTCCATAAAGTTTATAAATAATTTCGCCGATTTCGGTTGAATCCCGCATGGCCATGGCGGCGGCTCTTACTCTTTCTAATGCTAATTCAATTTCTACTTCTCTTGTTTGTGCTTCTGATTTTTGAATATCCACATACCGCTGATACGCCATATCAAATACGTTGCGAAATTTTTTCAGCACTTCCACTTCATCTTTTGAGATCGGTGTAAAAGTGGATATGCCCAAAGCCCCAACACCGGTGGAGTAGAAATAATAATACAGCGCAGAAATTTTGCTAAGCCGTGGATCTTTATATTCGCCGCTGCTGCGCCTTCTTTCTTGCCAACTTTTTAAACCATCTTTCTTTATAACCAATTTTGCAAAAGCATCCTTAGCCTTTCTTATTTTATTTTGAAACTTTTTAAATGCGGGGTGACTGCTGTAGGCAAGCTTGGCAAAGTTTCCCCCTGCAAAATCTGAGTAATCATAATCATGTAATTGTCCATTCTCATCATCCCAGAAGTTGATGAGGGCATTTCGCAAATCCTTAAAACCGAGTGATTGTAATTCTGTAAAAAAAACTTTGCATATACTCAGAATATCACTTGGTTTACTCATGCCCATGGTTACCGTTCTTACTCTTTCCAAAGAGGCTTCTATCTCAAGCTCACGGGTTTTGCTTTCTAACTCAATGGTTCTTCTTCTTACTGCTTCTCTTAGTTCAAGGTTTTCCTTCGAAATTTTCTCCAAACCAATCGTTTGCCCTTCTTCTGTCTGCATATCGGGATGCGACAAATGCATCTGGATAATCTTCCAGCCATTGCCTTTTTTCTGCAAAAAAGATGAGGTTCTTGTTTTTGCATAAAAAGTCCACACATTATCAATGTTAACATACGCATCGGATTGCTCTGTAATGAGTATGAGGTTATCAACAGGCTCAACTTTAATAATTTTGTTTCGCAATTCAATATTTCCCGCTACTTGGTCTGCTGTTGCTTTTAAGAATCGGACTGCTTCCATTTTTTTGAAAAAAACTTCTGCTTCTGTAGTACCTATAAGTTTGAAATCATTATCCAGCACCGCTGCATATGTTTCCATGTCCACATTGAGTAGGCTGCCCCAATAGGCTTCATATACATCCAACACTTCTGCTTTGAGTTGTTTAGTCAGTTTCATTTGTTAGTTTTTTTTGTGCCTACTCTTCTTTCAATCCCTTTATCACCACATTACCGGTGCCATTCT
>JANORJ010000569.1:0-4568 GCA_031415255.1 Chitinophagaceae bacterium
TTTTCTGCTGACAATGATTCCGTTAAAACTTCTCTTGACCTGGTAATGATGACCAACGGGTGGCGAAGATTTAAATGGACAGATCTATCACAAAAAGCAACTGTACCTTTTAAAGATGGTTCGTTTATCACCTTATCCGGAAAGGTAATACTCCGGGACACTAAAAAACCATTTGCCGAAAGACCGATTTTGTTAATGCTTATTACAGCCGACTCTACCCGGAGTATGCAAATGACGACGACCGACAAGCAAGGTGATTTTCGACTTGACTCAATGTTGTTTTTTGGTAATTCAAGGATTTTGCTCAGTGACATAAGGGGAAAGAAAAGCCAGTATATAGATGTAGACATGTCGGGGGATTCACTAACAAAATTATTTCAGTTGCCGTTAGTTACCATGCCAAGGTTTGTTGCCACTAATGCAATGAACAAGATTAGTCATTCTAATATCGATTTAGATTACGATGCTATACAAAAAGCTAAAGGATTGATGCTGGAAGGTGTGACGGTAAAAGCGAAGAAAAAAAGCTCTCTTCAGGAGTTGGAAGAAAAATATGCAAGCGGTATGTTTTCCGGCGATGCTAATAAAACGATCGACTTAGTAAATAATAAAGAAGCTGAAACTTACCGGAATATTTTTGATTATATCCAGACAAGGATTCCGGGTGTTCAGGTGCTTAACGATGGTGCTGAATATGAAATTTACTATCGGCAAATGGCCACAATAAGTGCTATGGGCAATATACCTATGATTCTTTATTTGGATGAAATAGAAACGGACGTCTCTTTAATATCTACTATTCCAGCTGCACAAATTGCAATGGTAAAAGTGTTTAGCAGTTTTGCAGGTGCCACCGGCAATGCTGCAGGCGGTGTACTTGCTATTTACACTAAGAAAGGAGCTGATATGAATGATATGATGCAACATGCTGCCGATATGATAAAATATAACGGATACTCTGTTACTAAAGAATTTTATGCTCCGGATTATGCGGTAGATAAATCTTCAAAAGCACAAACAGATAACCGCATTACATTAGATTGGAGGCCAAACATATTGGTGAACCACATAAATCCTAAAATACCTGTTACGTTTTATAACAACGACCGGACAAAGAGTTTTAAAATAGTGGTAGAAGGAATGACCTCGGAGGGTAAAATGTTATTCATTGAAAAAATAATATCGCCAACCACAAAAGGCTTTTAACGAAAAGCCCCGGAGTTCTTACGGGAACAGCGGGGCTTCAGGTTTTTCAACCGGTGAAAACTATTTAACAGGAAAGCCGCTAGTGGCTTTCACTTCATTCATTTGTTGTGTATGGCGATTGCTGTGAGCAGACATGAACAGCAGAAACTGGTAACAATCAATATATCCAAATGGAAACTGCACCACATGGTTTCTTAAATCTTCAGTAGAGTTTTTTAGGTACTTAATATGCTCTCCCCGGCTTTTTTTAAAATCTTCCACGGCTGCTTCTAATGAAGCAAAGCCAGTGTTTTTAGGTTGTATGGGTTCAGGTGCCTGCGCTTTACTGGTCCTATCCTGAATCATTTTTACCACTTGCTCATCCGTTACTTTAATTTCGGAACGTTTTTCTGGATTGGCTGGTGCTTTCATGGTGCCCTCAAACATTGTCCATAGTAATTTTTCTGCGCCTGCAATATGATAAAAACATTCTTTCACAGACCATTTTTCAGGAGCTGCTTTATAATTGAGTTGTGCATCAGACAATCCTTTTGTGGCATTAATTGCTTCATCTCTCGTTTCTTTCAACAGGCTAACACCAAATTTTCTTTCCTTTTTAGAAAGTGAATTGTCATTGATAGTTCCCGCAAGCCCCGTAATAACAAGCAATGTAAGAAGGGAACGCCCCATCGTTCTTTTAATCATAATAAGCCTTTTAAAATATTAATTTGGATAAAGGAAGCTATCCATGGGGTGGAAAAGAAAGTTTAAGGTACAAAAGATTTTGAAACGACCAAGAATGTTTTTAGCACATTGGTAATTATTAATGGGCCAACGGTTTTTTCTTTACCATTCCGCCACGGGTATCTCTTATGCTTTGCATTACTACAAAGGCATTGGGGTCAATTTTTTCCACTTCATTGGTCAGTCGGCTTATTTCCAGACGGGTAACGACCGTAAAAATTATATCAGTGTTTGTATAGTTTTCGCCACTTTTACCAAAACCTCTTTTGCCCGAATAGATGGTAAGCCCCCTTCCCATTTTATGTTTAATAAAATCCGCAATTTCATCGCTATGGGGGGATATGATGGTGACACCGGTAAACTCTTCAATACCTTCCAGAATAAAGTCAACAGTTTTGGTAGCAGCGAGATAAGTAAGAATTGAATATAATGCTGCTTCCACCGAAAGAAGATAAGCAGCAACTGAGAAAATGAGAACATTAAATAAGAGCAAAAAATCACCAACTGATAAACTGCTCTTTCTGTTGAGGAAAATCGCTAATACTTCCGTGCCGTCAATTACCCCGCCACCGCGGATGCAGAGACCAATACCTGCACCAATAAAGAAACCACCAAAAACGGCAACCAGCAATTTATCATGTGTCACATCCGGATAAGGAAATATAGCCACCACTAATGCCAGCAGCGAAATAGCGACAACACTTTTTATACTGAAAAGACGGCTGATTTGATGCCAGCCTAAAAAGATAAAAGGTATATTAAGGAAAATAATAAGCAATGAAAGGGAGATACCTGTTTTTTCATTAACCAGTAATGAAATGCCCATCACTCCTCCGTCAACCAGTTCGTTGGGCATCAAAAACCCACGAAGGCCAAAACCGGCAGAAATGATACCAAGTGCCAGTAGGAAACATTCTTTTATAGTTCGCCGAATAATTTTTCGAAGTCGCCAGGAGCCTTTCGCCATTTCATACTGGCTTAGCTTGTCACTGTCTTTTTTCCCCAGCGATTTTTTTATCTCGTGAATGATAATACTATGTTGCTGCGGATTCATTTCCTTTTTCTTAAAGATACGAAATGAAGATTGCAAGCATCAGGCCGCTATTTGAAAAATTAAAAATTAATAAAATTATTTAGCGACCAGATGCATAAGAAAGCAAATACTTAACTTGCTCACATGAAAATTAATGATATTATTTCCTTTCTTGAATCACAAGCACATCCATCCCTGCAGGAGCATTATGATAATGCCGGATTAATAACCGGTGATGCAGAATGGAAGTGCAGCGGTATCATTTGCTCATTAGATGCAACAGAAGAGGTGGTGAAAGAAGCCATCTCCAAAAAATGTAATCTCATTGTGGCCCATCATCCCATCATCTTCGGCGGGTTGAAAAAAATTAACGGAAATAATTATGTGGAGAAAACAATTATCGTAGCTATTAAAAATGATATTGCCATTTATGCTATTCATACTAACCTTGATAATGTGCTGCACGGTGTAAGCGGTAAGATGGCTCAACTGCTTGGACTAAAAAAAGTTTCCATTCTTGCTCCAAAAGATAACACACTAAAAAAACTTTTTACTTTTGCACCGGTTGATAAAGCCGAGCAAGTTCGCAATGCCATTTTTATGGCAGGAGGTGGGCATATTGGTAATTACAGTGAAGTGAGTTTTAATTCAGAAGGCACCGGTATTTTCAAAGCTGGTGATGGTGCCAATCCTTATGTGGGTGAAGTAGGAGAGCTATATCAGGAAAAAGAAATAAAAGTTGAAGTCATTATCCCGGCTTTTTTGGAAAACAAAATAGTAGCGGCCATGATAGCTGCCCACCCTTATGAGGAGGTAGCGTATGATGTTGTTTCGCTTACAAATACCAACCAGCAAATTGGTGCTGGAGCCATAGGAGAGTTGCCGGAACCGATTGATGAAAAGCAATTTCTATCCTTATTAAAGCAAGTTTTCAGGGTTCCGGTAGTTCGGCATACTGCTTTACTCAACAAACCCATAAAAAAAATAGCTGTTTGCGGCGGGGCAGGGAGCTTCTTGATTTCCAAAGCCTTAGCTGCTGGTGCTGATGTTTATATCACAGCCGATATCAAATATCATGAGTTTTTTGATGCTAATAGCCGGATGCTGATTGCAGATATTGGCCATTATGAAAGCGAACAGTTTACTATCAACTTGCTACAAGAGATTTTAGAGCAAAAATTCCCTACCTTTGCCGTCCTTAAAACAGAGGTGAAAACCAACCCGGTAAATTATTATTTGTGAGCAGAGAAACGAAAACCGGCAGTTAGTAAACCTCCAACTTCAAACTTCAAACCTGAAACTCTAAAATGGCACATGTAAAAGAATTTTCCGTTGAAGAAAAACTGACATCTCTTGTTACCCTTCAGAAAATTGAAAGCAAGCTGGATGAAATCCATATCCTGAAAGGTGAACTTCCGATGGAAGTAGCCGACCTGGAAGATGAGATTACCGGTCTGCATGCCCGCCAAACTCGCATTGAGGAAGAAATAAACGGTGTGACAGATTTTATTGAACAGCGTAAAAATGCTATCAAAGAAGCTGAAGCTCTCGTTAAGAAATATGATAAGCAAAGTGAAAACGTAAAAAATAACCGGGAGTTTGAAGC
>JANORJ010000570.1:0-11088 GCA_031415255.1 Chitinophagaceae bacterium
TGAATAAAGATGTTCGGTATAGGTTGTTATCTTTCTTTTACCATCTGGGCATGATGGAAGGTTATGACGGAAGTACAGTTTCCTATGCTTTTACTAATTTTTTGACACATGATGATGTGGCAAAACTGATTGGTAGTGCTAGACAAACGGTTACCACTTTCATCAATCAATTAGAAGATGAAGGCCTGTTGAAAATTTCCCGCAAGAAAATCCTTATTCCGGATGTTAAAAAGCTGGAGCAGTTGGTGATTGTTACTTAGTTTTTACTTCTTACATTCGTTTTATGCATCCCCTGTTGAAAATTTTCTTTACCGGAATGCTGGTAAGTTTTATCGGTTCGTTGCCCTTGGGAACACTGAATATAGCTGCCATGCAAATTTCTGTTTCAGACGGCGTTACAGCTGCTATGTTATTTTCTATCGGTTCTTTGTTGGTGGAGATTATTTATGTCCGCATTTCATTAGTAGCGATGGACTGGATTAGAAAACAGGAAAAAATTTTAAAAGCATTGGAATGGGTAACGCTGGTAATTGTGCTGGGGCTTGCTGCCTCCAGTTTTTATGCTGCTCTCCACCCACAGGTAGAAAAGAATTTTGTATTGGATAGCCCCTTACCCAAGTTTGTGCTAGGCATGGTGATGTGTGCGGTAAACCCGGTGCAGATTCCTTTCTGGTTTGGCTGGAGTACGGTGTTGTTTTCTAAAAAAGTATTGCTGCCAAGAAATGATCATTACAACTCCTATATACTTGGCATTGGCATTGGTACGTTTATTGGTAACTGTATTTTTATTTTTGGAGGGCTGCTGATTGCTAGCAAAATCAATAACAACCAGCATATTCTTAACTGGATAATTGGTGGCATATTTGCTTTAACGGCGTTGATACAAGCATGGAAGATGTGGCGAAACAAAGGTGCTGTACATAAGCTGGAACATCCGGAAGAAGTAGCTCAGCATATAGAAGATCAAATTGAAAAATTTGAAGACGGCATTGATAAAATGAAGCATAAGCAAAACTAATCTACAATAAATAGTTTGCAGCCTGCTGATGAAGATGTGCGGTGGGCTTCGTTATTATCGCCGACAAAATAGCACATACCTTTTTGCAAATTCATTACACGGCCATCTTCTAATTCCGTATTCATTTCTCCTTCGAGGCAAAGAATAATATGGCCTTTGCTACACCAATGGTCGGCTTTGTAACCAGCAGAATATTCCACCATTCGAACTCTGATGTCATTTACATGTTGCACCTGCCAATAAGCTACACCGATTTCACCTGTATGTTCTTCTTTGGAAATGGAAGACCAGTTGAGTGTTTGGAAAGGGAAAGAGGAGAGTTTCAATTATTAATTTTTAATTGTTATTTATTAATTACACTTCTTCCACCCACTTATCCCTTTCATCCGGGCTAAACTTCCATGGGGCAAAATTATTCTCCACATTACTAAACATTCCAGCCCATTCCTGTGGCGAATTGCTTTCTTCCATCACCAAATAGCGACGCAGTTCAAGAATAATATCTAACGGACTTATGCTAACAGGACATTCCTGCACACAGGCATTGCAGGTGGTGCAGGCACGAAGTTCTTCTACGGAAATATAATCATGCAACAGGCTTTTACCGTCATCCTTAAATTCTTTATTTGTAGTAATATTTTTTCCCACTTCTTCAATCCTGTCACGGGTATCCATCATTATTTTTCTTGGCGAAAGCAATTTGCCTGTTTGTGTTGCTGGGCAGGCAGCAGAACACCTTCCACATTCTGTGCAACTATACGCATCCATCAAATTTTTCCAACTGAGGTCGGTAATATCTTTTGCACCAAATTTTTGCGGAGCAGCTTGTTCACCAGCTGGTATTAATTCTGGCTGCATGGCATACAACACTTCTTGCTGTATGGATTTCATGTTATCCATTTTTCCTACTGGCTCTAATCTTGCATACCAGGCATTGGGAAATGCCAGTACAATATGCAGGTGCTTGGAATAGGGCAAATAATTGAGAAAAGCAAATATGCCAACAATATGCAGCCACCAACAGCCCCGTTCTATCATTTCTAAGCCGCCATTTCCAACACCGTTTAAAAATGGATGCAAATATTGAGAGATGATAAAATTTCCGGTAGGATGGGCTGTATAATGTTCTACACCTCTGGATTGTAACAAAGTGTCACTGGCATTCAGGAATAGAAATAACGACATTAAAATTATTTCTATAATCAAAATATAGTTGGCATCGCTTCTTGGCCAGCCATCAAGATCGTGGCTGATGAAACGTTTCAGTTTAATTACATTTCTTCGTATCAGGAAAATGATAACAGAAATCAACACTAACAAAGCCAGTAACTCAAAACTATTGATTAGAAAAATGTAGAAACCGCCAAGCACAGTAGCAAACATGCGGTGTGTGCCAAAAATACCATCCAGCACTATCTCCAATACCTCAATATTAATTATGATAAAACCAGCATACACAAAGAAATGTAGTACTGCTACCGTGGGATTGCGGAACATTTTCTTTTGACCAAACGCCAGCAGCAACAAATTTTTCCATCGCTGTGGTTTATTGTCGCTGATATCCTCGTCTCTGCCGAGTTTAATATTCCGGCTTATCTCTTTTACTTTTTTGGTAAAAAACCAAATGGAAACAGCACTGATTAGAATAAAGAGTATTTGTTGGGCAAGTTGCATAGCAGTAGATTACAACTGCTAATTTACAGCATGTTGATGAAAGGAAGGGCTTGAATAAAGGAATTAATTAGTCAATGTTACATCAACTTCCTTTGAAACCTGATTTGATCTAGTGTCAATCGCAATTACCTTTACAGTAGCGGTTATAGGAGACGTAATACCGGAAACTGTCCAGTTCCACAAAAAACGGTAAAGCGATACATTACCTGTTGCCGAGGTTTGCTGAAATAGTATTGTACCAGTTGTTTTGTTTCTGATTTCCACTTTTGCAGTTGCTAATACATTGTTATCAGTCATTTCACCACTTACCTGCAGGCCAAATCCGTTATCATAAATGCTGCCGGTAGTTGGTAACGAAATAGTAATAGTTCCCGCAGTATCAGGAGTGGTAGAACCATTATTATTTTTTTTACAATGAAGACCGGTAATGGTAATAAGTAGTAAAAATATAATTCTGTTTAATCTCATTTAGCAGATTTTTTTAAAGTTACAAAAAACCGGATGATGTCAATCGCTTTTCAATCAAAAATAAATAGCATGAGCTTTAAATTTTCCATTGGAAAATTCTAAAGCCGGAGCCGGGAATTTAAAGGCACTTAATACAGTGAAAAGAAATTTCAATCCTTTCTTGTTCGTTTTTATTTTACTCAGGTCAATATCGGGGGCAAGATACCATTGACGATATCTTTTAATATCTGGCCGGTTGAAAATGATATTGCCGTTATCATCCTTACTAATATTTTGTGTACCCCCAAATAATCCCTCTGCTCCATAACCTACTGACAGTGACAACCACGATGGCAGGGTTGATTTCGGAAAAAATGATTTCAAGTTGACACTGGCCCAATAGGTTTGCCCGTTATAGTCTTTTATAAAACGCTGTGCGGTTGATTGTCCGAATAATTCATTGCTACGCTGGTTGAGGACGGGGTCGCTGTACGTATTATTATGAAACGAAAACTTGAATTTGATACGTTGATCATTCCAAGCTAGCTCCTGCGCCACCAATGCGCCGCTACCTAAAATATTGGCACCAAAATCGGCCCAACTCCAACCCCAGCCGGCACTAAAGCCATCCAATACTTCAATGACGGTTTGGTAAACTGCACCACTCATGCCGCCAATCCAAATACGTTTTTTTCTATCAATACCAGTCCATCGCCAAAGTTCCATACTGGCACGGCTTTCTATGTATGCACTATAAAAATGCCCTGCTTTGTCCACCTGTTTCCATTCCGGCCAATCGTTGAAACTATGAAAACCGGTTTTAGGATAATTTTTGTACCAAGCAGATGAAAGCCCAACCATGGCAGCACTGTATGCCACCACATTGCCACCGGCTACTAACCAAATGCGTTTTTTCTTCTGTTGGGGAGTAAGAATATAATAATTTCTATCGCTCTGCGGAATTGTAGCTGAAATAGTATGAATGGGTACTGGGGCAGCTGTGTCAATAATCTCTTTTTTTAAGGCAATAGTATCTATCTGAGCTTTAAGTGATATTGGTAGAAGATGGATGATCAGCAAAATACCCAGCAGCGAACGGGACAATGAATAGTACTTGTTCTTTCTTTTCTCTGGATAAAAAGAATAACAAAACAAATTCGTAAGGGACGATGATAGAAATACTGAAGCTGGATTCATAAATAATATACAAATTTACGTTTATCGTTTGTTTTCAGTTTCAAATAATAAAATTCAATAACTTTCAACCCTAAAACAATTGAAACTGATGGACGCAACAATACAAGCAAAAATTGACACTTGGCTTTCTGGCAACTTTGATTATGCTACAAAAGAAGAAATAACTAGTTTACAAAAAGATAATGCCAGCGAATTGGCGGATGCTTTTTATAAGAATCTTGAGTTTGGCACCGGGGGGCTTCGTGGATTAATGGGAGTGGGTACCAACCGGATGAATAAATACACCGTGGGAATGGCTACGCAGGGTTATGCTAATTATCTGAAGCAATGTTTTGGTTCATCTGCCGAAGCTTTAGCGAAGGTGGGCGGTCAGGTTAGTGTGGCCATTGCACATGATAGTAGAAATAACAGTCGCTTTTTCGCAGAAACAACAGCGAATGTTTTTGCCGCCAATGGAATAAAAGTTTATTTGTTTGAAGCATTGCGACCTACACCGGAATTGTCGTTTGCTATACGGCATTTAAAATGCCAGGGTGGTGTGGTGTTAACAGCTTCGCACAATCCGAAAGAATACAATGGTTATAAAGCTTATTGGGATGATGGCTCGCAGTTAGTGCCGCCACATGATAAAAATGTAATTAAGGAAGTGGACAAAATACTTTCGGTGGATGATGTGAAGTTTAGCGGAGGCGAAGAAAACATTATTAGCATCGGCGAAGAAATTGATGCAAAGTATATGGAAATGGTAAAGGAATTAAGTGTGTACCCTGAAGTGATTGAAAAGCATAAAGATTTAAAAATTGTTTATACACCGATACATGGAACAGGTATTACTTTGTTGCCCGATGTATTGAGAAGTTTTGGTTTCAATAATGTGCATTTGGTAAAGGAACAGGCTGTACCCGATGGAAATTTTCCTACTGTTGCTTATCCTAACCCGGAAGAAAGCGAGGCGATGAGTTTGGGGTTAAAATTGTCTGAATCATTAAATGCAGATATACTTGCTGGTACCGACCCGGATGCAGACCGTATTGCGATTGGTGTGAAAGATAGTGACGGCAAATGGATGCTGATGAATGGTAACCAGACGGCGGTGCTGGCATTTAATTATTTGCTGGAAGCAAGAAAAGCAAAAGGCATTGCACAGGCAAATGATATGGTGATAACGACTATCGTTACCACACCGATGATAGATGCCATTGCAAAAGGAAATGCAGTAGCCTGCTACCGGGTGCTGACTGGTTTTAAATGGATAGCGGCTATGATTCGGGAAAAGGAAGGGAAAGAAAATTATGTAATTGGAGGGGAAGAAAGTTTTGGATTAATGATTGGTGATAAAATAAGAGATAAAGATGGGATCAGCGCAGTGGCCTTACTCTGCGAAATGGCGGCGTATGAAAAAGAAAAGGGCAGGAGTCTGTATGAAAAAATGATTGATCTGTATGTAGAGTACGGCTTGTATAAGGAACATTTAATTTCTATTACCAAAAAAGGAATGGATGGCCAGCAGCAGATAGCAGCGATGATGGAAAGCTATCGTAACAATCCACCAAAATCTATCAATGGAACTGATGTGGTGCAGTTACTGGACTATGAATTACAAAAAGGAATTAATCCTTCAACAGGGGAGGAGTGGACAATTAATTTACCAAAATCTAATGTGTTACAATTTATATTGGCAGATGGCAGCAGTATTTCAGCAAGGCCAAGTGGAACAGAGCCGAAGATTAAATTCTATTTTAGTGTGAATACAAAACTGAACAGTGCAGCGGAGTATGATAAGGAGCATAAGCAGTTAGATGAAAAGATAAAAGCCATAATTGGCGATATGAAGCTAGGGGCTTAAAAGAGTAAATGAGAAAAAGAGTTTTTGCTGTAATTTTCATTAACTCTTTTTCTCCTTCTTCTCTTAGCATATATTGCACTTGCTTATGAGACCAACCGACGACACTTACCGCCACAAAGGCCTTCGCAAAAAATTAGTACAACTTATCCAGTCTAAAGGCATTAATGATGATAGGGTGCTGGATGCCATTTTAGAAATTCCCCGGCATTATTTTTTAGATTCTGCTTTTGATGAAAAGGCCTATGAGGATATAGCTTTTCCGATAGGTGAAGGGCAAACTATTTCACAGCCTTACACTGTCGCTTACCAATCGCAATTATTAGAATTAAAACCATTTCAAAAAGTACTGGAAATTGGAACCGGCAGTGCTTACCAAGCCGTAGTGCTGGCAGAAATGGGGGCACAGGTTTATACGATTGAGCGGCAAAAGAAATTATTTGATTCCAATAAACTATTTGAATTTTTAAAAAAATATAATACCATCAAATTTTTTTATGGTGATGGGTACCAGGGACTGCCTACTTACGGCCCTTTTGATAAAGTTATTATTACTGCTGCCGCACCGGAGATTCCAAAAAAATTAATTGAGCAATTAAAACCCGGCGGTATAATGGTAATTCCACTTGGTGCTGGTGATGTGCAACAAATGATGCGGATAACTAAATTAGAGAATGATGTAATGAAGGAAGAAGTGTTTGAAAATTTTTCTTTCGTCCCAATGTTATCTGGAAAAAATAATTAAGCAAACTGTTCTAACAACTCTATCCGCTTATCAATCGGCGGATGCGTTGCAAACATATTATCCCAAGAAGCAGATTTGTGAACAGATGGTTTAGGATTATCAATAAACAGTTGCGCTACATCACGGCTTTCAACAGCTTCAATCAACGGATCACCGGAAATTTTTCTTAATGCATTAGCAAGAGCATATGGTTTCTTGGTTATTTCAGCGGCACCGGCATCTGCCAGGTATTCTCTTCTTCGGCTAATACCAAAGCGGAGCAAAATGGAAATAAAATACGCCACGGCTGTAATAACGATAGCGATTAATATTATAGCACCGCTTCCTTTACTATCCTTGCTTTTTTTACCAGAACCTGCAAAACGAAGACTGCGAAAAGCTATCTCTGCCAAAAAAGCAAAAATGCCGACAAAGATGATAGATACAATCAGCAACCGAACATCCCGATTTTTGATATGGGTAATCTCATGGGCAATCACACCTTCTAGTTCATCATCATCTAATTTATTAATAATGCCTCTTGACAATGAAACTGAATAGCTCCTGTTATTGATACCGCTGGCAAAAGCATTCAGCGAATCATCTTCAATGATATAAACTTTCGGCATCGCCATTCCCTGAGAGATGCAAATATTCTCCACAAGGTTATAGACCCTTTTATTTTCTGTCCTGTCCAACGTTTTACTGCCAGTAGCCATGCGGATAAAAGCAGAGTGACCTGCCCATGCAATGAGAAACCATATACCCACTCCTCCCAACACGGCAGGAGCAGCTTGTAGAAAAAGTGTATTCGGGTCTGCGCCATGTTCTTTTTGCAGAAAATAAACCAATGCATAGCACATTCCCAACAGCAATGCCGGGAATGCTATCAGCAAAAGAACAGAGTTGAAATTATTTTTCCTGATTTGTTTATCTAAACCTATGTATTGCATCAGGACTTAGAATTGAATCTTTGGTGGTTCTTCCATTTGTTTCCTGCTATCTTCTCCCAAGTCAAACATTATTTCTCGTTTGAAGCCAAAATTCTTTGCAATCAAATTACTTGGAAAGGACTCTACTGAATTATTATACTCCGTAGTAGCGGCATTGAAGAAACGTCTTGCAGCTGCTAATTTATTTTCAATATCACTCAGTTCTTCTTGTAATTGTAAAAAATTCTGATTGGCTTTTAAATCCGGGTAAGCCTCCACCTGTACTTTCAATCCGGCAAGAGCGGTAGTCAGTTGTTGTTCCGCTACAATTTTTCCATCAATCGATGTAGCATTCATGGCAGCACTGCGAGCCTCTGTAATTTTGGTAAATACTTCTTTTTCGTGTCCGGCATATCCTTTTACTGTTTCCACCAACTGTGGCACCAAGTCGTGCCGCTGACGAAGCTGCACATCAATATCTGCAAAAGCATTTTGTCGCCTGTTTCTAAGACGAACTAATCCATTATACAGGCTGATAAGCCAAAAAACAATAAGTACGAGGATACCGACTACAATTAATATTGGCATAGTTGTTTTTTTAATTGAATATGAAATTAGTGAAAAAAAACACGGATTAGTAGATTTTTAAAATGGATTAAACGGATGGAGCTTCATCATTTTAGTTTTCTGCGGCAAACCACATGAGACTGTAAATTTTCAGGAAAAATCCATGAAATCCATTTCCAATCCCATACATCCTTGATTCTTCTTATCTTTCCTCATCATTTTTTGCTTATGCGTATCATACCGTTTGCCATTTCCACAATAGTTACTGCCGGGCTTGTTTTTGCCTTCAACCGTCCGCTTGGCCCATTGCCAATGCCGCTTGGAAAATTTATAAGTCCGCAACATGGATTTTGGCAGAATGCCGAGCCATCCTCCACCAGTTTTGATGCAGACTTTTCGTTCCCCAATCTGAAAGGAAAGGCTGATGTATATTTCGACGAACGTTTAGTGCCGCATGTATTTGCGGAGAATGATGAAGATTTGTATTTCATTCAGGGATTTCTGCATGCAAAATTCCGTTTGTTCCAGATGGATTTACAGACTAAAGCTGCCGCAGGCAGGGCCAGTGAGATTGCAGGGAAGAAAGCTATCAATTTTGACAAAGAACAAAGACGACTGGGAATGGTGTATGCCGCTGAGAATGCGATGAAGGAAATGGATAAAGACCCCACTAGCAAAACAATGTTTGATGCTTATGCAAATGGGGTAAATGCGTATATCAATTCTTTAAAAGAAAGTGAAATTCCAATTGAATACAAACTCTTGAATATTAAACCGGAAAAATGGACAAATTTTCAGACTGCTTTATTATTAAAGATGATGGCAAAAATGTTATCATCAGGAACGGAGAATGATTTGGCCAATACAAATGCAAAATCTGTATTCATCCCAGATGAATTGAAAATGATGTATCCACAAATACCTGATTCTTTAATGCCGATTGTACCCGCTGGAACGGCATTTGATAAACCCGGCATCGTTCCAATTAAACCCGCCAACGCCGATTCGCTATATCTTAATAATAAAGAAACTATTGCTGCCCATGAAATTTCAAAACCTGACATCAACAATGGTAGCAACAATTGGGTGGTAGCCGGCAGCAAAACACAAAGTGGTTCACCCATTCTTTGTAATGACCCGCATCTTGAATTGTCATTGCCTTCTATCTGGTACGAAATACAATTGCAAACACCCACTAGCAATACGTATGGCGTTTCATTACCCGGTAGTCCTTTTGTTATTATTGGATTTAATGATAGCATTGCTTGGGGCGTTACAAATGCGCAGCGGGATGTAAAAGATTATTATGAAATAAAATTTAAAGACAAAACAAAAAAAGAATACTGGTTCAATAATAATTGGCAACAGGCTACACAAAGAATTGAAGAAATAAAAGTAAAAGGAGGAAAAACTATTTATGACACCGTTGCTTACACAGTGTTCGGCCCGGTAATGTTTGACGAAAGTTTTTCCAATGAATTATCTAACAAAAGAAATCTTGCCGTTCGCTGGGTGGCGCATGATGCAAGTAATGAAGCAATAACCTTATACAAATTGAACCGGGCAAATAACTATGACCAATATGCAGCCGCTATCAGCAAATTTGATTGTCCCGGTCAGAATTTTGTGTTTGCTTCTAAAACAGGTGACATTGCTATTTGGCAGCAAGGAAAATTTCCGGTCCGTTGGGACAGACAAGGCTTATATGTAATGCCGGGACAGGACAGCAGTTTTATGTGGCAGGGGTTTATTCCGCAAGCAGAAAATCCGCATAGTAAGAATCCTGTAAGTGGATTTTTGGAAAGTGCTAATCAGCGTCCGGTTGATTCTACGTATCCGTATTTTATTCCTGGTAGTTATATTACGGCAAGAGGAATTACGATTGAAAAATTGTTGCTGAACATGACTGGCATTACCCCAGCAGATATGATGAAGTTGCAGAATAATTATTTCAATACCATGGCAGAAGATGTAAGAGGCATATTGCTCGGATATGTAAACGAAAATCAGTTAGATGCCACAGAGAAAAAATATCTTGACTTGTTTAAGAACTGGGATTTAATGGGTTCGCCGGATTCAAAAGGACAAACCGTATATCAATGCTGGATGGATAGTTTGATGAAAGGCGTTTGGAAAGATGAGTTGTCAAGAACAAATCCTGCCTCTCCCTGGCCATCAGAACAAACAACAATGGAGTTGTTGAAAAGAGATTCAGCAACGAAATTTATTGATGATATAACTACCACTCAAAAAGAAACGCTGTTTGATGTGGTAACTGCTGCGTTAAAAAAAGCATCCATTGGTTTGGCAAAAAATGAAGCGGAAGGAAAATTAGAATGGACAAAATTTAAAAATCCAACAGTCTATCATTTAATAAAAGACTTAAAGGGATTTGCAAGACCGGGGCTAAATGTAGGCGGTGCAGGTAATATAGTTAATGCCGTTACTCAAAGCCATGGCCCCAGTTGGCGGATGATTGTGCAAATGACGACACCAACCGAAGCTTATGGTGTGTATCCCGGCGGACAAAGCGGTAATCCCGGAAGTAAATATTACGATGATTATCTTGACAACTGGGTGAATGGTAAATACAATAAACTTTGGTTTATGCGGGATGGTGACAGAACAGATAAAAATGTAAAGTGGGTGATGAAGTTTACGAAAGGGTAGGGGGTGAATAGTGAGC
>JANORJ010000571.1:0-4451 GCA_031415255.1 Chitinophagaceae bacterium
GCAGCAGAAGCAGAAGGAAACTCTATTAAAATATCAGCGGAAGCTGAAAGAACAGCAGCCCAGCTTCGTGGGCAGGGTGTGGCCTTATTCCGCCAGGAAGTGGCAAAAGGTATGTCGGAAGCTGCAGAACAAATGAAGCAAGCCAACCTTGATACTAACGTTATCCTTTTCAGTATGTGGACAGAAGCTATCAAGAACTTTGCTGAATATGGAAAGGGCAATGTAATCTTCCTCGACGGCAGTTCACAGGGTATGGAAAACACAATGAAACAAATACAGGCATTGATGGTGAAACGTGCCGGTATGGATGAATAAACCATAAGGGTATAATCCTCAAGATCCGAAAGGTGATTCAAAACAATTGAATCCACTTTCGGATTTTTTTATACTGTCTTTGAGCCTTTTGTTGTTAAAGAACTCTAAAACTTCTCTTCTCTGTACAACGTGGCATTATTTTTCTCGTTCAAGGAAGTTGTTATCAAGAGTTGTTAATAACAGCTAAAAACAATTTAACAACGAACCACTATTTTTACGAAACTAAAGAACCACATTTATGATTGACCTTCTACAGATTGTTGACACCGTAGCCCAAGCAACAAAGTTCGCCACCGGCGACAGTAACCATGATGGCACATTAAGTTTTTTCGAATTATTAAAAATGGGAGGATGGATTATGATTCCCCTCGCTATTATGCTGTTGCTCGCCGTTTATGTTTTTGCAGAACGTACTATTGCTATCCGCAATGCAGCAAAAATTGACGACAACTTTATGAATATTATCCGGGATAATATAGTTAGTGGTAATATAACTGCCGCCAGAAATTTTGCTAAAAACAATAACACACCGGTGGCCCGCATAATTGATAAAGGTATTCAACGCATCGGTAAACCACTGGATGGAATAGAAAAAAGCATGGATAATGTGGGGCAATTAGAAATGTATAAATTAGAAAAAAACCTCGGTATACTTTCTGTTGTATCAAAAGCGGCACCCATTTTCGGGTTTGTAGGTACACTGGTAGGGTTGATGCAGTTATTCTCTACAATTACTTCCTCCAATGATTTTGAAGTAGGCACTATTGCAGGTGGTATTTACACTAAGCTGATAACTTCTATTACCGGATTGGTAATTGGCCTGGGTGCTTACCTGGCTTACAGCTACCTGAACACACAGATTGATAAAACATCCAACAAAATGGAAGCTGCTTCCTCCGACTTCCTGGATATTTTACAAGAACCAACCCGTTAAACCCACTACTCAATGAAATTTAGAAAAAAACATAAAGGAGAATCCAGCGAGGTTTTCACAGATTCGCTGAATGATATTCTCTTCATCCTGCTGATGTTCTTCCTGATTGTGGCTACAATGGCCAATCCTAATCTGGTGAAGATGAATAATCCAAGCGGCTCAAAAGATACAAAGGCTAAACAAAACATTATGGTTTCCGTAGGTAAAGACCAACAGTTCTTTATTGGACCTACAAGAATTGAATCAGCCATTTTTGATTCAATGTTAAGACTTGAAATTAAAAAGTACAAAGCTTTTGTAGATACGCCTTCTGTTGTTATTAATGCTGATACAGCTGCTTTTTATGGCGATGTATTTAGGGTGATGAGGATTGCCAGAAGGGATACAGCTAAAGTAGTAGCGTTAGTTAAATAGGATTGTTAGTCAGAAATATTTATACCAGACCGGATTTAATCATCCGGTCTTTTTGTTGCATGTCTTTTTTTAGTTCAGCCATATAACCAGCCGATTGAAAAATATTCATCGTTGCTTCGCCAAGGTTTTCATGTATCTCTGTGTAAATGCTGCCGTTTTTATTTAAATGCGTTTTGCCAAACTCAGCAATGGCTTTATAAAAAACTAACGGGTCATTGTCAGGAACAAACAGTGCTGCGGCCGGTTCATAGTTTAGCACATTGTTGTGCATCTGTTGTATATCTTTTTCAGGAACGTAAGGAGGGTTGCTGATAATAATATCAAAAGAAGGTAGCTGCCCCCATTTCCCCTTATCCAAAAAATCAAGTTGAATCAAGTTAATGTCTGTTCCAATTGTTGCTGCGTTTCTTTTTGCCACCTCCAATGCAGCAGGGCTTACATCACAACTCCACACTTCAGCATTCTGCATTTTTTTCTTTAAGGAGATGGGAATGCAACCACTACCACTGCCAATGTCTAATATTTTGAATGCAGATAACTGGGATTTGCAATCTGTTATTATCCATTCCACCAATTCTTCCGTTTCTGGTCTTGGTATCAATACGGTTTTGTCAACATAAAATTTTAATCCGTAAAACCATGATTCGTTTAGTACGTACTGTACCGGTTCATATTGCATTAATCTTTCTGTGTATTGTTGTAAGACTGTTTCTTCATGAATAGTAATGGCGGCATTTTTATACAACATCCTTTCTGCTTTCTTTGACCCCGTCAGGTATTCCATTGCCCAGTCAGTAATCTGGCTGGCTTCTACTTCCGCATAAATGGTGCGAAGCTGGTTTAATAAAAAATAGGTTGCTTCCTGTGTTGTCATAATCGCAAACTTACAAAGTGAATGGCATAATAGTGAATGGTCAATCTATTCCCGGATTCGGTAGTGTGTCATTTTGGGTAAGAAAAGATTTTCCCACAAAGACACAAAGATCGCAAAGGCGTTACAATCAGATGAGCTTTCTTAGTATTCTTAGTGCCTTTGTGGGAAACAAAATTGAAACTGATACACTACTCAATATTCAGCTCGCCATCATCGGTTTGAGAATGAGTTATATTTGCAGTATTCACTATTGACCATTGACAATTCACCAAAAATATATGCAGCGTTGTCTTGAATTGGCAAAGCTTGGAGCTGGTTTTGTTGCTCCCAACCCTATGGTGGGTGCTGTTTTGGTATGCGATGATAAAATTATTGGCGAAGGGTGGCATCAGCAATATGGCCAGGCACATGCAGAAGTCAATTGTATCGCTTCGGTAAGGAAAGAAGATGAAGAACTCATTTCTCAATCTACTTTGTATGTTTCTTTAGAACCTTGTGCCCATTTTGGTAAAACGCCACCTTGTGCTGATTTAATTATTAAACATAAAATACCAAAAGTAGTTATCGGCTGCCGTGACCCATTTAAAGAAGTAGATGGGAAAGGAATAGAAAAGCTGAAAGCAGCTGGAGTGGAGGTAGAAATGGCAGACAGGTTATTAGGTTATGAATGTAAGAAAATCAATAAACGTTTTTTTACTTTTCATACCGAGCAACGACCCTATGTTAGTTTGAAATGGTCGCAGACGGGAGATGGAAAGATGGCAGCCGGTAATTCTGAAAGACTTTTAATCAGTAATGAATACTCCAACCGTCTTGTTCATCAATGGAGAAGCGAAGCAGCAGCAATATTGATTGGAACAAATACTGCACTATTGGATAATCCGGAACTAACAACAAGGTTGTGGCCGGGAAATTCGCCGGTGCGGTTGGTAGTAGATATGAATCTTCGTCTTCCGGCTTCACTGAAAATTTTTAATGGTGAAGTAAGAACTATTGTTTTTAATTCGGTAAAGCAGGAAGAAAAAGACAACCTGCTGTTTTATAAACTGGAAAAAAATAAAAGCCTTATCACACAAATGATGACAGCTCTTTACCAGTTAAAAATTCAGAGTGTGCTGGTGGAAGGAGGAGCGAAGCTTTTGCAATCATTTATTGACGACGGACTGTGGGATGAAGTGAGAGTAATTAATAATTCAGCATTAATAATTAATAATGGCCTTACTGCACCGGTTCCTGAGAATGCAATATTAACTGCATCGGAGAAATTATTTTCAGACACTATTGAAACTTATATGCCTGCGGGACCCGACTATTAATTATGAACGACTACTCTTACTACAACACCATCGAAAATCCTTCTGTTGCTGAATTTAAAGACCGTGGGAGCCGTTTTATAGCTTATGCTTTTCCTATTGCCGATGCTAATGAGTTTAAAGAAAAGCTGGCCGCTTTAAAAAAGGAGCATCCAAAAGCTGTGCATCATTGCTTTGCTTACCGCCTGGGTTTAGATGGAATGAATTACCGGGTGAGTGATGACGGCGAACCTTCTGGCACGGCTGGCCGACCGATACTGGGGCAGATAGACAGCAAACAGGTAACGAATGTATTGATTGTGGTGGTCCGTTATTTCGGCGGCACCTTACTCGGTGTACCCGGATTGATTAACGCCTACAAAACAGCCACCGCATTATCACTCCAATTAACGGCAATAGTACAAAAATCAGTACTGATTAATTACCGGTTGCAATACGACCATACACAAACCCACGAAGTAATGAAAGTAGTAAAGCAGTTTAATTGTGTGGTACTGAAACAGGAAACACAATTATTTTGTCTGTTGGAAATGGGTGTGCCGAAGGATAGATTAGATGAAGTATTGTTCCGGTTAAAAGAGTTGAGAGGAGTGGAGGTGGA
>JANORJ010000572.1:0-3565 GCA_031415255.1 Chitinophagaceae bacterium
AAAAGTAGCTTACATAGGCATTGGCACTTCAGAATTAAATGAATTTGGTAAACGACTGCTCACCGATTTTGATGCAAACACTTTTCTGTTTTCTTATAAAGACGGTCAGGCAAAAGCTGATGCTATTGTAAAAGCAGTGAAGAAAGATGGAAAGTATGACGCCATCGTTATAGGTGTTCATGGATATTCTCTTAAGCCATCGGATAATTTTGGCTTAAGCCCCATTGCACTTAAACTTTATAAGGATTTAAATTTTATAAAAACGATTACCCTCACTTTTGGAAATGTGCTGGCCACCAAAAATTTTTGCGATGCATGGACATTGGTAGCCTGCTATCAGGATGATGCCATTACCCAACAAGCTGCAGCCGATTTGCTGCAAGGAAAAATCACTGCTGCGGGTCGCTTACCTGTTTCGGTTTGCCGTTTTAAGTTTGGTGATGGAATAGTGCAGGAAGACATCAAACCTTCCAAAGCAACAATAAAAGAAAGATTACAGGCAGTGGATTCTATTGCACAGGATGGTATTGCTAAAAAAGCTTTTCCCGGTTGCGTGGTATTGGCTGCTTATAAAGGAGAAATTATTTATGACAAAGCCTTTGGCAATTATGAATATGGCCCATCGCCGGTGATGAGTATAGAAAGTATTTTCGACCTTGCTTCGGTAACGAAAGTTTCTGCCACTACTGTTTCAATAATGAAACTATATGAAGAAGGTAAATTGGATTTAAACAAAACGATTGGTGATTATCTGCCCTGGACAAAAGGAACTGATAAAGCAGGGATATTGATAAAAGATATTTTACTGCACCAGGCAGGTCTTCATCCGTTTATTATTTTTTATAAAGAAACCATTGATACGAATACTGGTATTCCCAAGCCGGGTTTTTATGCTGACAAGCCCAAGCCGGGTTTTACAGTTAGGGTAGCAGAAAATATGTACATGCGGAATGATTGGCAGGACACTATGTTTAACCGGATACTTAAAAGTCCGCTGACGGCAAAGAACAAGTATGTATATAGCGATAATGATTTTATTTTTTTGGGAAAAATAGTGGAAGCTATTTCTGGGTTGACATTAGACAAGTATGCACAAAAGAATTTTTATGATAAAATAGGAATGTATTCCACCGGGTTTAAACCCCGTAACCGTTTTCAGTTGGAATGCTTAGTGCCAACAGAAACAGAAAAACATTTTCGCCAGCAAACAGCAAGGGGTGATGTGCATGATGAAGGAGCTTCTATGTTTGGTGGGGTGTCCGGCCATGCCGGATTATTTTCCAATGCGTATGATTTATCATTACTTTACCAGATGTTGCTGAATGGCGGCACATTAAACGGCGAACGATATTTAAAACCAGCAACAATTAAACTCTTTACTTCTTACGAAAGCAAAATAAGCCGCCGGGGATTTGGTTTTGATAAACCTGAAAAAGATAATCATATTCGTAAAGATCCCTATCCTTCCTTATTAGCTTCTCCCGAAACATTTGGCCACACCGGTTTTACCGGCACTTGTGTGTGGGTGGATCCGAAGTATGATTTAGTGTATATCTTTTTATCTAACCGTGTTTACCCTACAAGAGATAATGGAAAACTATCGCAGATGGGAATTAGAGGGAAAATACAGGATGCTATTTACAGGGCTATTGGAATATAAACTGCAAGACTTGAAGAATGCGGATCAAATAAAAGAGCGGTTAAAAAAAATCATGGATGATGAAGGTATTCATCAAATGATGGTAATATTGCCGGAAGCGATTAATTTACCTGGGAAAGAACAAATGGAGGTTGAGAATTTGTTGAAGATGTTCTTAGAAAAGTTGCTAAAACATCTTAATACAAAGAAGCCAAACAAGTCAGGCATCACCAATGTTACTAATCAAATATTTTATAAACTCTTAAAAAAAATAGAGAGTCAGGAAGGAATCGATTGCTATTTCGCAGGTGTGAAAGAAATCATCAATAAGAACTTTGAAGATTTCTTTTCAAATCGGCTTAATGTCAAATCTAAAGAATTCATTGCGTTGGAGGATTGGGATCCTTCGAAATAATAGTTTTTCAATGTCTATTGTTTTTCTCCTCCCTGATTCGGGTTATTCGGTCGTTGTTGATTCCTATTCGGATTATTTGGCCGCTGTTGATTTCTGTTGGGATTATTTGGTCGCTGTTGATTGCCACCACCTTGTTGATTTCTTTGTGGCCGTTGCTGCTGTCCGCCTTGCCCTTGCTGACGTTGTTGTCCATCCTGTTGCTGCCCACCCTGATTTCGTTGCTGGTTTCCGCCTTGCTGTACACCGCCTTGTCCTCTTTGCTGTGGTCGTTGTCCCCGCTGCTGGTTTCCTTGTTGATTACCTTGCTGATTCTGTCTGCGTTTTTGTTCTGCCGCCTTATCAAGGCTTTTCAAACTTATTTGTCCTACCAACTCTACAAATTCCGGTTCTTCCTCTTTCGGTTTAGAAGAAACTATTTCCACCGGCTCCAAATCATCAGGTCGTATGCCTTGCTGATTCAGCGTTTTTATTTTATTTACTCTTTCAATACTTAACGGATACTGCTTATTGCTGTCGGGCAATGTGTACCACATCAGGTTTTTGAAAATATCTTTTTTTATAAGGAATGCATTTCCTTTCGCCACTTGTATCACATCACAGTTATCAGGAAAATGTTGCAACGCATCTAAGTACGTATCCAACTCATAATTCAAACAACATTTCAAACGGCCACATTGTCCGCTGAGTTTTGTTTGATTAATAGAAAGGTTTTGATAACGAGCCGCCGCTGTATTTACTGATTTAAAATCAGTAAGCCAAGTGCTGCAACAAAGTTCTCTGCCGCAACTGCCAATGCCACCCACTTTTCCAGCTTCTTGTCTTGCACCTATCTGGCGCATTTCCACTTTCACTTTAAACTCCGAAGCATATACTTTAATCAATTCTCTAAAATCCACACGGCCATCAGCTATATAAAAGAAAGTTGCCTTACGTCCATCCGCCTGCATTTCCACCTGGCTTATTTTCATATCCAGTTTCAATTGCCTTGCAATAGCCCGGCTTCTAATAACCGCTTCTGGTTCCCTCGCTTTATTCTGCTTCCATATTTCTATATCACGGTCGGTAGCTGTTCTCAATGCTTTTTTCATTTCAGGATTATCTTCCTTCACATTGCGTTTCTTCATTTGCAACCGCACTATTTCACCTGTCAATGAAACTTCTCCTATATCAAATCCGCTTATTCCTTCCACAGCTATCAGGTCGCCTTTTTCAAATGCCTGCAAATTCGGGTTGCGATAAAAATCTTTCCGGGTTCCCTGGCTAAAACTTACTTCCATCACCTTGCAGGCACTGGCCACATCACTCATCGGCAGGTTGCGCAGCCAGTCGTGGGTGTTCATACGGTTACATCCGCCGGTACTGCACCCGCCATTGCTTTTACATCCACCTGGTTTACCGTTACTGCTGGTACTGCAACTTGTACAACTCATTATGCTAATTAAAAATTAGTAATTAAGATTTAATAATTGAGGAGGGAAATTATGAGCCGGGCTGTAGTAATTCTATTGAGC
>JANORJ010000573.1:0-1506 GCA_031415255.1 Chitinophagaceae bacterium
GCTTTGGTTTCTAAATTTGGACCCATTACTGCAACATATGTTCCTTTTTTGATAATTGCATTTTGCGAAGCAGCCGTTTTCACAATCAAATCCATCAATGATAAATCGTAAGGCTGGCTCATATCCACAAACCGTTGACCAAATGCCGGGTCACTTAATCCACGCAGCGGATTGTCGGGTAACATATTGATATGGTCCTCCAGCATTACCAACTCGCCTTTTTTGTAAGATGGATTCATACCACCTGCTGCATTACTAAGAAAAAGATATTCAACACCCAGTGCTTTCATCACTCGTATTGGAAAAGTAATTTGTTGCATACTGTAACCTTCATAGTAATGAAAACGACCTTGCATGGCTATCACCTTTACAGAGCCAATAGTTCCGAAAATTAAGTTGCCTTTATGAAACTCTACAGTTGCTTCAGGAAAATTTGGTATTATGGAATAGGGAATAGAAACCGGGTTTTCAATTTTCTCAGCCATCGCACCCAGACCAGTACCCATTACTATACCCACAGAGGGGTTATTGAATCCCGCGGCTCTTAAAAATGAGGCGGTTTCAGTTATTATTTCAAGTGTCAGATTCATATAAACAATTTATTAACTTCCAATCTTTTGCCGGTAAATTTACGTTTATACGTTATCAAATGTTTGACCAACTATAATTTGCCTTCATGAAATTAACCTTTCTAATCGTTTGTGCATGGCTGTCTTTTGCTGTTAAAGCACAGCAAGGCTATGCTGTAAATGATATGACTGTTGATTTTCCGATTCCTAAAATACTCAATCATACTTCCACTTCTTCTTCTTTCCAGCAGTTTAAGGAAACGTTATTAGTAATTGATTTTTTTGGAACCTGGTGTGTGCCATGTGTAAGGGCATTACCCAAATTATCTGCTTTGCAGGGAAAATATAAAGACAAAATCAACATATTGCTGGTGTCGGAAGAGCCGCAATCTAAATTGGAAAACTTTATAAAGAGACAGACTAATTTTATTTTTCCGGTAGTGGTGGACGAGGAAAATAATTTTATCACAAGGTTTCAGCCACCTTCTTATCCTTATACAGCTATTATTGGAAAAAATGGAAGAGTAATAGCTATTCCTTTTCAGGAAGAAATGACAGAAGCTAATATTGAAAAATGGCTGGCAGTACAAAATGAGAAGATAGATGCTGTTATGTCAGAGATAAATGAACTGCCGGAAAAGGGTATAACTTCCGGTGATAATGGAAAGACTGAATTGGAACTATCACAGAATATACTCGTAAAGCTATCGCAGGATTTTATGTATGCCGCTAAAACGGATGAGGAAACTTCCGGCTTCATCATACAATTACAACAATTGAGTATGGAAGTTTTGCAGTCCACAATTAAAACTGATGATGAGAAAAAAGCATTCTGGATTAATTTATACAATGCGTATACGCAAGCTGCATTAAAGAAAAATCCTGAGCAATATAAAAACAGAGGGAAGTTCTTTGGAAATAAATTTATTGAAATAGC
>JANORJ010000574.1:0-2144 GCA_031415255.1 Chitinophagaceae bacterium
TTTTTCTTTTTCTTTATTACTATTATAGGGTAGTGGCTTTCCTACCGTATTACCGGGATAATAGTAAGGATTTTCTGTGTTGTCGCTTTCCTTCTTTTTTCGCTTTGACTTCTTTGTAATTTTCAGGCTGTCTGTTTTAATGACGGGTACTGCTACGGAATCCATCTTTATTTTTGGGAGAGTGTCTGTTATCGGAGCAACAGGCTGTATTTCCTGTGCAGACACCGATAGTGTAAGCAGTAAGGCTATTACAGAAATGGTCGCAAAAATGAATGTTGGTCTCATAATCGTTCATTTATTGGTTGTCAGCTTATTGTTGCCTGACACCCGAAACTTTAAACAGAGTTATTTATACCTTTTTACTTTTACTAAGCTATCAGTTTTGCGGGTACGGTTGAAACGGGAATTTGCAATTGGGCTGCCCGGATTGGTATTTGTTGCTATTAATCAGCCTTTGAGATGTCGGCTTTAGTACGAATTCGTATTTTAAAGGTAAGCGGAATTTATTATAGCAGGGTTTGCAAACAAGGAATACCCTTTTCAAAATAGGCCGTAAAATTATTTGAGAACTTATAATGGTTCGGATCGTTTTTTCGATTTAGATAATTAAACGTAATTTAATCTCATACTAATTGAGTTTATCCAATGCTATCGATTTACTTTCTTGGAATATGATAATTGCTAAACAGGATCGGCCAACTACCAACTTAAGCACTTATGATTGGGTATTGCAGATTATTTTTAAACCAAAATGATGCTGAAAAAGACAATACTATTGTTTCTGGGAATTGCATTGAATTGTCTTGCAATAGGCCAGTCTTTTAAGAGCTTTCCTTTTGACTCACTCGGCATTAATCTTTATGAATTATATGTAACAAAAGAAGGGGTCACTCACTTTACTACTTCTATAGGTATTTGGAAATTAAAAGGACATCAGTTTTATGGGCCTTCCGTTAGCGACGGAAGGATGTATGATAGCAAGGGAAATCGGCAGTATCAAAGCATTAAGATCAGAAATTATCTGGCTGAAGATAGTATCAGGAGTATGGCTCAGGGCCCGGACAGTATTTTTTATTTTGTTGCGCATGATAATTTTTTTCTCTGGCGACCCAATGGCGAATTTGGCGGATGGGGCTGGCCGCCTTTTAACTTTCCTAAGACAAGCCGTATTTTAAAGATATGGATTGATGATAACGGAAACATTTTCGCAGGTACCCAGCAGGATAATTTTTATATAATTGAAGCAGGAGGAAATAAAAATAAATTTGCACCATGGGAGGGGTTGGATTTTGGTTCTGATAAAGACAGCAATTACATAGTAAAAAAAGGAGGTAAAAAAGTTAGACAAGTCGTCATTCAACCAGGAACAGGTGTACATTCATTTGCTCAGGATGCTGGGGATAAAAATATTGTATGGGTTGGAACAAACAGAGGATTGTTTACATACAATAAGCAAACCGGGGAAAGTAATTCGTTTGAGCCGGTTAATAAAACCAATATTACTATTACAGAAATTTATACAGAGGAAAACGGAAATGTATGGTTTAGTACATTGGAAAAAGGAATGGGATTGTATAATCTAAAATACAAAACCCTTCAATTTTATCCTTACAAAAAAAGTAAAACAACGGCTGCAACAACATTTCCGATAAAGACATTTTGTTATAAATCACCTGGTCAATTCTTTGTTGCAGTAATGGATTCGTTGCCTGCCATATTTAATACCGAAAGCAGGACATATTTATTTATTGATGATAGTACTCTTAGCGGAAGCTCAAATCAAACTACCGATATAAAAGTTGATAAATTAGGAAACTTGATCCTTTTCAAAGGGGGTAGATTTTATTTTTCCAATGTATCCCAAAACGATTTACTAAAGACATCTGTAAGGCCAGATAGCAGTCTTTTAGCCCCTTTTTTTAAGGGAATACAACTCGAAAACGGCAGGGAATTGGCAAATCTTGACTACCACCCTGAACTATTGAAAAAAATTGTCTTGAAGCATGATCAGAATTCAATAATTGTTTTTTATGATGTAATTGATTTCAGCGACAAAAAAGATATACAGTTTGCCTGGAAAATGGATGGTTTTACTGATAGGTGGGTTGAAATGCCAACAATAAATATTGATAGTGGCCTGTTTG
>JANORJ010000575.1:0-5656 GCA_031415255.1 Chitinophagaceae bacterium
GTAGCGCCGGAAGTAAAAATAATTTCTTTAGGATCGGCACCAATCAATTTAGCAACTTGTTCTCTTGCATAGTCCACTGCTTCTTCTGCCGCCCAACCAAACGGATGATTGCGGCTGGCTGCATTACCAAAATTATTGGTGAAATAAGGTATCATCGCATCTACTACCCTTGGGTCGCAGGGAGTAGTAGCATTATGGTCTAGGTAAATGGGAAAATTCAACATAAAATGTTTCTACGGTTATTTGTTTCTGCCGATAGCTATCGGTGTAAACACAAAATTAGCTTAAAAGGTTCTATTTGAAAGGGGTAATTTCGGGTGGCAGACCGATTTTACCGAAATCGCAAAGCCTTATATTTCAAAGTTATTGTTATGGAAAAAGTTGAGCATATCGGCATTGCCGTAAAAAGTCTGGATAGTGCCATTCCATTGTTTGAAAAGCTACTTAATAGCCTATGCTACAAGACAGAGTTGGTGGAATCAGAGAAAGTAAACACCGCTTTTTTTAAACAAGGAACAACAAAAATCGAACTAGTAGAAAGTACCGATCCTGATAGTGTTATTGCCCGGTTTATAGAAAAAAAAGGCGAAGGGCTTCACCATATTGCCTTTGATGTGGCCGATATAGAAGCAGAAATGGAACGGCTAAAAAAGGAAGGCTTTGTACTGTTGAATGAAAAGCCTAAACCCGGTGCTGATAATAAACTCGTTTGTTTTTTGCACCCCAAACATACCAATGGGGTGCTAATTGAATTGTGTATGGAAAAAAAATAGGTTACTCATCCTTACCCATTTTGTCAAGCTCCTTTTCAATATCTTTCTGAACTTTATTATTCATCAGTTTCATTTTGTATTTCTCTGCGTAGTCCTTCTGGGCATTATGAAAGGCTTTGTCCAGCACTTCTTCCTCCTTGCTTATCTTTTCAACTATCCGGTTGGCCTCGGTCACATCATCCTCTGTAATATTTTCTTCCCCTTTTTTACGAATGTTGAGAATATCTACATAGTCTTTTTCAAAAACTTTTTTATAAAAAGCAAATGAACTTGCTGCAGCATCCCGCAAAGCAGAGTCACCTTTATAGGGCGGCATTCCTTTTATTTCTGCAATCATTTTTTCAGCATCTCTCACAGATTTTTTTAGCATCGCTTCAGCTGAATCCAAGCTGATGTCTGCTATTTTACCAAATTCCAGGACTTTTTTCATCAGGTCTGTCTGGCGATTTACAATGTAGTCGTTATACTCTACCGGCGACTTGTAAGTAACACCATTTGATCCTTTTACAGATGATCGTTTGCAGGCCGCAAAACCAACAACAATCATTACAGACAATAGTAGATAACGCATAAAATAGTTTTAGGTAATAAAAATAATTGCTTTTAAAGATATGTATAAATCCAGGTGAAAACTTTTTACAAGCCCCGTTCCTCAGCAGCTATTGAGTCAGCATTTACTATACCGAGTTTATCAACCGCCACCTGTGCTGCTATCTGGGAAGCATCTTTTTTATTAAAGGCTTTCCCTTCGGCGATGTTACGTCCATCTACTACGGCAGCAACAGTAAATAAGCGACGGCCATTTTCCAATTTTTCATTCAGCGTTTCAAACTCCAACACTTTGCCATTTTTATTGGCCCAGCCATATAGCCTGTTTTTATGGTTGATCTCCAAATTTTCCAAATCATCCATAAACATGTGCGGTTGAATAATGCTCTCCAGCACCCACTTAGCAGCTTTTTTATATCCCTGATCTAGGTAAACTGCTCCTACTAATGCTTCAAGAGTGTTGCCAAATATCTGACTTGCTTTTAACGAGCCATCCATCTTGTTGTAGAGAGTAACTTTTTTCAACCCCATCCTTACTGCAATATCATTCAATTGCTGGCGGTTTACCATTTTACTGCGCATTTCTGTTAGAAAGCCCTCTTCTTTGTAAGGATATCTTTTAAAAAGATAATCAGCAATTAATGCACTGAGAACGGCATCTCCAAGATATTCTAACCGTTCGTTGTTTTCATCGGCTCCCTCCCGAATGGAACGATGAGTAAGCGATGTTTTATACAATGAAATATTACCCGGCTTAAAGCCGAGAATATTTTTTAGTTCTTTTTTAATAGAGGAACTTGAGTGTTTGCCGGAAAAAAATTTAAAGAAGTCCACAGGCGTTAAGCTACGAATTTTTTTGTTGCTGGTTACTAGTTTTTAGTTTCTGGTTAGGCGTGAAAGCGGATCGTTCAATATCAATAACGAAATTCCGTACACTATAAACCCGAAACACTACACACTAAACTTCTTCACAATCACACAGGCATTGTGCCCGCCAAAACCAAAAGTATTGCTAAGGGCTGCACGAACGGTACGCTGCTGTGCTTTATTAAAAGTAAAATTAAGTTTAGGATCTAATTCAGGATCGTCTGTAAAATGATTGATAGTAGGAGGTATCATATCATGAATAACAGCTTGTATGCTGGCAATAGCTTCAATAACACCTGCTGCACCAAGACAGTGTCCTGTCATAGATTTGGTGGCACTAATGTTTAATTTATATGCATGTTCGCCAAAAACAGCCGTGATAGCTTTTACCTCTGCCCCATCACCAATAGGTGTAGAAGTGCCATGTGTGTTGATGTAATCAATTTCATCTGCTTTCATTCCTGCATCATCTAATGCTACCAGCATCACATTTCTGGCACCCAAACCTTCGGGGTGTGGTGCTGTAATATGATGTGCATCGGCAGTGGCACCGCAGCCGGCTATTTCACAATAAATTTTTGCGCCTCTTGCTTTAGCATGTTCCAATTCTTCCAATACAACAATACCTGCTGCTTCGCCCATTACAAAACCATCCCTGTCTTTATCGTAAGGGCGGCTGGCTGTTTTAGGGTCATCATTTCTTTCACTCATGGCCTTCATCGCATTAAAGCCACCTACACCGGCTTCGCTTATCACCGCTTCGCTGCCACCTGATAATATAATATCTGCTTTGCCCAACCGGATAAGGTTGAACGCATCCATAATAGCATTGGTGCTGCTGGCACAGGCACTTACCACGGCAAAGTTTGGTCCCCGCAGGTTATGCCGCATACTAATTTGCCCGGCAGCTATGTCCAAAATCATTTTAGGAATAAAGAAAGGATTGAAACGAGGTGTACCATCTCCTTTTGCAAACTCCACTACCTCATGCTGAAAAGTTATTAATCCTCCGATACCACTGCCAAACACTACACCTATCCTGTCGGGGTTTATATTTTCTTTGTTCAATCCGGCATCTGCCATTGCCTGATCGCTTACGAATAATGCAAACTGAGTAAAGCGATCAATTTTTCTTGCTTCTTTTCGATCAAGAAAAGCAACAGGATCAAAACCCTTTACTTCACAGGCAAATTTGGTACGAAATTTTGACGCATCGAAAAGTGTAATCATATCGGCACCGGGTACCCCATTAATTAATCCATTCCAATAGTCAGGAACATTATTACCCAGCGGAGTAAGAGCACCCATTCCTGTTACAACTACCCGTTTTAATTCCATAATGGTTTAAGATAAAAATATTTTACCAAAGAAAAAAATCAACCGCCTTCGATCCGATGGAGATCGGATACAGAAGGCGGATTTAATTTATTCTATGCCTGACATCAGGCAATCCCGCAGTAGCGGAACAATTTACTTGGCATGTTCTTCCAGGTAAGACACGGCCTGACCAACTGTTGTGATGGTTTCTGCCTGCTCATCGGGAATGGAGATGTTGAATTCTTTTTCAAATTCCATTATCAGTTCTACGGTATCTAATGAATCAGCACCGAGGTCATTGGTAAAGGAAGCTTCATTGGTTACTTCTGCTTCGTCAACGCCTAATTTGTCAACGATAATTTTCTTAACTCTTGATGCAATGTCTGACATGTTCTTTAAGTTTTGTTTATTGGGAGCAAAAATATACTTTTTGAACTAATCAACAGTTAAAAGGTAAATTTTTCCCATTTTTAGCCAACGAGTTGAAAATTAAGCTATATGAAACAAAAAACAGCTTTTATCGTCTTTAAATTAAAGATACAAACGGTTGGCAGTGTTGTAAGTTCTTTGTAATTTGTCCAAAGGACATCACATTGAAAATATTCTCTGCAACTAATCTCAAGGTTATGGCGTTAAAAATACTCGATCACGGCACTCCTGAGTACCAGCAAATGGTAAAACTGCGGGATGATATTCTGCGCAAACCGCTTGGCCTTGGATTTACCCCGCAGGAGCTGGAAGAAGAAAAAGATAATATGCTGATTGCAGCTTTTGAAGATGATGATATTCTCGGTTGCTGTATGCTGGTAGAAGAAAACCCTCAAACGGTTCGACTGCGGCAAATGGCCGTATTAAATGATCTACAAGGCAAAGGCATTGGAAGGGCATTAATGAGCTTTGCTGAAAACCTGGCCCGTGACAGAGGATACAAAATTTTAGCCATGCATGCCCGGAAAAATGCTACCGGTTTTTATGAAAAGATGGGCTATAAAATTGCTGGTGATGAATTTACAGAAGTAACACTTCCGCATTATGTGATGGAAAAAAAGCTGTGAAGCCTCCCTACCCTCCAAAGGAGGGATTTTAGATTCCTGAAACCTCAACTATTCCTTTAGGATTTCAGAAATATACAAATGAAGAATTCTCGTCTATTGTTTGATGTTTTACCTGATAGTTTCTTACCCTTTTTTTACTTTGCTTTTTATCAGTTGCCGCAACGCATACACTTCGTCAGTGTCTTTGCATCCGCTTTTGGGTACCAAAAAAAAAGAACGGCTGTCAAAATAGAGATGAAAGAAGTGTGGGCTTTCGAGGTAATTTTTAAGTGATGTCCACTGCCATGATTTGGAACCCTTTTCATGACTGAGTGTAAATTCATTCTCTTCAAAGCTCATACTGAATTGATGTTTGAACGTTACCGCCTTTCGATACACTATCCAAGGTAAAATAAACCAGAAACTAATCATCAACACTATCCATAAAAAAGAACCCGTTAAAAAAGCCATCGGGGTTATTTTTTTTAACGCATACAATGTAATAGACATCAAAGCAAAAACATTCACCATTATCAGCATCAGTTTTATTTCCCGGCGGCTGATAAAGTGATAACGCAATGCCTGCATAACTTGTGCCTTTTGATATCCGAAATGAATCGTCATAGTGTGAAAATTTAATCAAGCCCGATTTTAGCAATTTTCCATTGGTCGTTTTCGTTCTTCATATACAAAGTAACAAAAGTGGATGTCTCTTTTTTACCATTATTATCATACTCTCCTTTCAGTTCCACAAAGGCATTTCCACCCTCTACTTTAATAACCCAAGGTTTATTTTTATTAATTTCATCCAACAGGTATTGTGGATCTTCTTGGCTATTGGTGTACCAATCATAATCAAACCCATAAGGAATTTCATCCTGCACATCTACCTTAAATGCAGAATCACATTGCAGCAGCATTTTCTTTTGATTGCTAAAAAAATCTTCTCCCAGTTGCGGTGCAGCCGTGCGAATAAAATCCTGATACTTCGTTACTTCATCCCAGTTTATTTTATACGGTGGCATATCATTCTTTTTTATGCTACTGTACAATTTATAATCCTGAAATTTTGTGTCGTTCTTAGTGTACCAGTTGTAAAAATCCGTAATTACTTTT
>JANORJ010000576.1:0-6218 GCA_031415255.1 Chitinophagaceae bacterium
AATTCAGCAAGCAATATTCCAACGGATTTGACGTGTCAAAAGATTTGCAACGCATCGGTGTGGTAAACCAAACTACCATGCTGGCCAGCGACACACAGGCCATTGCTGACTACCTGAAACAAGTGGTGATTGCGACTTACCAAACAGAAGAAGCTTTTGCTGACACAAGGGATACACTTTGCTATGCTACCAACGACAACCAGGCTGCTGTTAGCGGTATGTTGGAAACGGAAGCAGATTTAGCGATTGTAGTCGGTGGCTATAACTCCTCTAACACTTCGCATCTTGTAGAACTGTGTGAAGAAAAATTACCCACTTATTTTATTAATAACGAAGAGAAAATTTTATCAGCTAAAGAAATAATTCATTATAATTTTCATACAAAAGAAGAATTGTTGACAACTGATTATCTTCCTAAAAAAGAAACAGTAAGAATTTTAATTACCAGTGGCGCTTCTTGTCCCGATGCAATAGTAGAGGGAGTGATTAGTAAACTGGCAGATATTTATGGGGTGAAGGATATGGTGGAAAAGCTGGAGAGACGTTTCAATTAATTGGGGTTATATTTACAAAAGTTAAATATGCTAAAACTTTAGCATATTTCTGAGTTTCCTGCAAGTCTATATAGTGACAATAATAACATTGGGCAGACACAGGAGAAATAAGAGCAATACGACTTTCACATTGACAGATAGCTTAAAAACAGATTTATATACTCTTTTCAATATGTAAATCGATAAGAACCTATATGGACAAAAAAATATTTCTGAGCCTTTTGCTTATGGTCTCCATTAGTTCCTACGCACAAATTTTAGGTGGGGGAACATTGTTTTCAAATGCTGTAACTTTTAACCAGTCCTGGATATCAGGTTGTCCCGGAGGCGGTACCCAGTTATCTAACATGGCTCTATATGAACCTACCACCGCCATGGATCCTTGTGCCCCGGCGCCTGCCTGCGCCTCAGGTACAACAGAATCTGATGTATGGTTTCGTTTTTTTGCACAATCAACAACAGCAACTATTGTAGTTGCACCCAGTGCTTCTTTTGATGTTGCTATTCAAGCATTTTCAGGTACTGCCTGCCCAGGGCTAACTGATATTGGGTGTGTAGATGCAGGTGGCAACAATGCAACCGAAACATTAAACCTTACTGGTCTTATATTCAACAAACGTTATTATTTCAGGGTATTCGGAGCTACCAATAGCAATGCAAACAGAACCGGAACATATTTTTTTTGCGGTTCAGCGGGGTTAGGCAGCGCAATACTTCCTGTAGAAATCATCAGTTTTAATGCTGCTGCTCAAAATAACAACGTAATCCTCAACTGGACTACCGCATCAGAATCTAACAACTCATATTTTGAAATTGAAAGAAGCATCAATGGAAATCAATATCAACCCATTGGCAGAGTAGCGGGTATAGGTACAACCTCGCAAACTACTCAGTACAGCTTTACAGACTTTGCCCCTTTTGCAGCAACTAATTATTACAGACTAAAACAAGTGGATATTGATGGCAGATACAAATACACTGCTATATTGAAAATCAATTTGGATGGCAAACTGAAAAAAGGTGTCAACATTTCTCCAAACCCTGTTTCGGATAAAATAAATATCAGGATAAGCTCTGATGCAGCAACAAAAGGAGGCATTAGAATAATCAATGCTTCTGGTCAGCTAATTTATCAGCAAAATGAAAGATTGGTTAAAGGAGAAAATCTATTTACTATAAATACTCTTCAAAATTTATCCAAAGGAATATATACCGTGCAGGTGGTGATAGATGGCGGCATTTTATCAACCAAGTTTATAAGTACTAAATAAGTCAAAACAACCTGGCACATGAAAACATACAGGTAATAGATTTTTCTGTTATGCTGGCTGAATACTCTGGCCTTCCCTATTTATACATCAACTCATAATACTCATCCGCCATCCTGTTACTATCAAACTGGAAGCGGACATCCTGCATGCCGTTTTTCATCACTTGTCTCCAGGTGCTGTAATTGGAATAGTATAAAGGAAGAATTTCGTCTTCTAAAATTTCATACAGTTTATTCAAATCATATTCATCCTGTTCATGAGTGGCCATGTTTTCATAATCTGCCTTTGGCACCACAAACCCATTATGACCATGATTAATAAACTCCGGTATCCATCCATCATCAGTAGAAAAATTAACCGCCCCATTCATCGCTGCCGTCATACCACTTGTGCCGGATGCTTCTCTTGGCACTCTCGGATTATTCAACCAGCAATCTGCCGCCTGTTTCATTCTTTTTGATAAGGCCAGTTCATAGCCGGTAAGCACCGCTACATTTTTATACTTTTTACTGAGATAAACCAACTGATTGAACTCACTGATGGCAGGATGGTCAAGTGGATAGGGTTTACCTGCCCAGATAATTTGAACAGGATACTTTGTACTGTTCAATATTTTTTCAAACCGTTCCTGGTTGGAAGTAATAAGCCCTGCCCTTTTATAACCTGCAAAACGTCTGGCCCATACAATGGTGAAAACATCCGGGTTGAATATTTTACCGGTTTGGTCGGCCACTATTTCAAATGCTCTTTTCTTTAAATATTTTTTCCGGTCATCCATTCCATAATCATCGCCGGCCTCTGAAAAACGATACAGCTGCTTATCAGCCCAGTACCGCCAGTTTTGTGCATTGGTAATAGAAATAATCGGACAGATGCCATCATACTTTTGCCACATGGCTCTGGATACATGACCATGCAACTGCGATACGCCATTAGCAATATGTGCAAACCGCAATGCAGCTAATGAATGATTGAACTGATTGTCCGGCATACCAGTTAGCTGTTTTACTTCATCTACCGAAAGGCCACAGAAATAACTCATTTTATGACAAAGGAAAATATCATGCTTTTCATTGCCTGCTTCTTCGGGTGTATGCGTAGTAAACACCAATCTCTTTTTTACTTCTGCAGCATTATTATTGAATTTTTTATAGAGATAAAAAGCTGCTGACAAACCATGTGCTTCATTAAGGTGATAGAGTTCAGGATTAAAACCTAATACATCCATCAGTTTGGCACCGCCAACCCCTAATAAAATAAACTGCGCCACTTTGGTAGCCACATTTGCATCATACAAACGATGTGTGATAGTTTGCGACACATAATCATTCTCCGGCATATCGGTTGACAATAAAAACAGCGGAGCTGTTTTAAAAGTTTCCGGATTCAGGTAAAGCACTTTTACCCAAACAGGATGCTCATGTATGTTTATTTGAAATTTAATGCCGGTATCTTCCAGAAAATTAAACTGCTTTTCGTTCCAGGCCACATCCAATGTTTGATCCTGGTGGCGTTCCTGATCGTAGTAGCCATACTTCCATAAAATACCAATGCCTACAAGATTTTGCTTAAGCTCATAAGCACTGCGCAAATGCGAACCAGCAAGGAAGCCAAGACCTCCACTATAAATTTTTAATGGCTGATGGGTAGCAAACTCCATTGAGAAGTAAGCGACTTTCTTAGCATAACGTTCTTCTACAGGGTACGGGATTGAATATGGGGCAAAACTCATAATGCGTTCTTTTTACACGAAGGCGCAAGATAATGGTTAATTGATAAACGACCTAAGTGTATCAATATCGCTTTCACATAAAATAAAATCTAAAATTGGAAACGTTTGCAGCAAACGTTGGCAGCATAAATTATTTCTTTTTAACTGCGGGTTTTGAACTAACAACGGGCTTCACATATTTTTTCCTGGCAAAGCTTGCATCAAATACACAATTCATACCGCGGCGGCTACCACAGCCTTCCACTTCTTTCAATGTAACAGCTGTAGCACTAAAGATAAATTTCAAAACACAGGGATCACCTTCTTCTCTGTACTCTGCAGTAGTTGGCGTTTTTAGCGTTGCCTCACCCTTTAACTCGCCGGTACATTCCATTATTTTTTTCAAAATGAATAAAGAAACTAAGGCGGCCATTTCTACGGCCATCTCTTATTGAAACCATGTTCATTTTTCCACTTGCATAATCAGCAGACAGTTTGTTTTTGCGGGGCAATGTATCAATTGGATTAATTAACTCCGTCACTTTATCACTCAGGGCATCCGTCATAATGAGCATAAAGTTTTTTCCGGCTGTATTCAATACATACACATCTTTTCCTTCACTCATACTGCCGTCAGCATTTTTCAGCATCACTGTTTTGGTAATAGTATATTTTTTATCCATCACCACCGATTGCTGAGTTGCTTTATTATTATCAGGCCGCAGTGCCGCCATTGCTGCAATAAATTGATTTTTGTTATCAAACCCCAAAATAAAAACAGCCTTCTTATCATTGGTAACGGTCTTTACAAAAAGATAGGTTTCTGCCTTTGACACTTCCGCTTTTCCGAGTGCATAAATTTTTGGCTTCACCCCTTTACCATAAATTTTGTCCAACACTGAATCGGGAACAAACTGTGTAAATATTTTATAACTGATAAGTAAAGAATCTTTTTCCTTTCGCTGCAGCAAAGTGTCCGAAAGAACATATGGAAACTGTACCGGCTGAAAGAATTCAATAAAGTCGGACACCTGCACCGGGTCTTTGCCCGATAGTGAGAGTTTCTTTTTTTGTTTGCAAGCAGTAATGCTAAAGAGTATAATAAACAGCAGGGCAATTTTTCTGAAAGCAGACATATTGGTTGATTATTGCCCCGAAAGTAAGCGATTCCCCGGTTCTGGTCAATAGAAAATTTTGCCGTTTCGGTTTAATATTTTAGGTTTGTCTAAAATTATTTTTAGCCATGTTGAATTATTCAACCAGTGAAGAAAACTATATCAAAGCCATCTTTCACCTGCAGCGGCACGATGAGACCGTGACCACTAACGAACTGGCCAATGAATTAAAAACCAAACCAGCTTCTGTTACTGATATGATGAAGAAGCTGAAAGTTAAAAAACTGCTTCACTATCAGCCCTACCAGGGTTTCCGGCTTAGTAGCGAGGGTAGTAAAGTGGCATTGAATATCATCCGCCGCCACCGCCTCTGGGAATTTTTTCTGGCCGAAAAATTAAAATTCAGCTGGGATGAAGTGCATGAAGTGGCAGAAGATCTGGAACATGTAAGTAATAAAAAACTGATTGACAAACTGGATGAATTTCTTGGTTTTCCCCGGGTGGATCCACATGGCGACCCGATACCGGATGCTAACGGTAAAATAGAAATAAGTAAAAAAATCTGTTTGACTGAATTGCCTTTTAATACATCTTGTATTGTAAGTAGTGTCAGCGATCAGTCGAGTGAAATACTGGAACTGCTGGAACATAAAAAAATAACCATCGGTGTAAAGCTGGAAGTAAAAAAGAAATTTGATTTCGACAACTCCATGGAAGTACGCATTGGGCGTCAACCGGCATTTACTATCAGCAAACAATTAGCAGAAAATATTTTTGTAACCTCATCCCCAATCCTTCTCCCAAACGGAGAAGGAAAAAGGAATAAATAATTTTATTCCGTTATGGCACATGATAAGCATAACTATGAATCGCTAAGTGAGGTAAACCAGAGTGTGGACACCACCAGCCCTAAGAGAACCGGCTGGAGAAGGATATTAGCATTCTTTGGACCCGCCTACTTAGTAAGTGTGGGGTATATGGATCCGGGCAACTGGGCAACTGACCTGGCAGGTGGCAGCCAGTTTGGTTATCAACTCATTTGGGTTTTATTGATGAGCAACCTGATGGCTTTGCTCCTGCAAAGTTTATCAGCAAGGCTTGGCATTGTAAGAGGAAGGGATTTGGCACAAGCTAACAGGGAAACCTACCCAAAGTATATCAACTATGCATTATACGGATTAGCTGAAATTGCCATTGCCGCCACTGACCTTGCTGAAATTCTTGGTATGGCTATCGGTATCCAGTTATTAACCGGGCTTCCGCTAATCTGGGGTGTTAGTATTACTGTACTCGATACTTTTTTATTCTTACTACTTCAGCGGTTGGGTATGCGGAAGATGGAAGCCTTTATTATTGCACTGGTCGCTGTTATCGGTTTATCGTTCCTGATTGAAATTATTTTAGCGAAACCTGATCTGGGTGAAGTAGTAAAAGGCTTCCGGCCAAGCATTCCTAATGATACTGCATTATATATAGCTATTGGTATTATCGGAGCCACCGTGATGCCGCATAATTTGTACCTGCATTCGGCATTAGTACAAACAAGAAAAATAAAACGGGATGATGC
>JANORJ010000577.1:0-12509 GCA_031415255.1 Chitinophagaceae bacterium
CGGAAAAATGAGAGGATACACCGGTAAAAAAATAAAAAACATTGTCAATATAGGCATTGGTGGCAGCGACCTGGGACCGCAAATGGTATCAGAAGCCCTGAAGCCATATTGGGTAGATGATATAGAAACATACTTTGTCTCAAATGTTGATGGCACACATATCGCCGAAACATTAAAGAAGGTAAAACCAGATCGAACCTTGTTCCTCATTGCTTCTAAAACGTTTACTACTCAGGAAACCATGACCAATGCACATACTGCAAGAGAATGGTTTTTGAAAAAAGCAAACCAGGAAAAACATATTGCCAAACATTTTGTTGCCCTTTCCACCAATGAAAAGGAAGTGGTTCGATTTGGCATTGATAAAAAGAACATGTTTGAATTCTGGGATTGGGTAGGTGGCCGTTACTCTTTGTGGAGTGCCATCGGCTTATCCATTGCATTAACGATTGGCTTTAAAAATTTTGAACAATTATTAAAAGGAGCACATAGTACCGACAATCATTTTGCATCCACTTCATTTGAAAAAAATATTCCTGTACTAATGGCCTTGCTTGGTGTATGGTACACTAATTTTTTTGGCGCACAAAGCGAAGCTATCCTCCCCTACGATCAGTACATGCACCGCTTTGCTGCTTATTTTCAACAGGGCAATATGGAAAGCAATGGTAAAACTGTTGACCGGAATGGCGAACGGGTTGAGTATTCCACCGGCCCTGTTATCTGGGGCGAACCGGGTACTAACGGGCAACATGCTTTTTATCAACTAATACATCAGGGCACTACATTGATACCTTGCGACTTTATAGCACCAGCACAAAGCCACAATCCTATCGGCGACCATCATACAAAATTGTTGAGTAATTTTTTTGCACAAACCGAAGCATTGATGAATGGCAAAACAGAAGAAGAAGCTCAAAAAGAATTAGAGAAGCAAGGGCTGTCAACTGAGGATATCGCCAAACTTCTTCCTTATAAAGTTTTTACCGGCAACCGCCCTACAAATTCTTTTCTGATAAAAAAGATAACGCCTTTTACTTTAGGAGAACTCATTGCTGCTTATGAACATAAAATATTTGTGCAGGGTGTTATCTGGAATATTTACAGTTTTGACCAATGGGGAGTAGAATTGGGCAAACAATTAGCTAATAAAATTTTACCTGAATTATTAACCGGCGACCCGGTAAGCAACCACGACTCTTCTACTAACGGTCTTATTAATGCGTGGAAACAAATGAAAAAATAACTGTACTTTCAGGTTGCAAAAAAAAAGAACCTTATGAAAAAAGTTTTTCTTCTTTTCGGAATTGCTGCATTTTCTACTGCTTCTGCCCAGCAGAATGATTTATTTGACATTCAAAAGCACTTGCAAAAGAAACAAGCCGAAGAGAAAAAAAATATTACAAATGGCTCCGTGGTATTACCATTTAATAACCCTTTTATTTCCATTGACCCTTACTTAGAAAACAAACCCTTAGCATCTTATACTTTACCAAATGGCGACAAGGTCACCATTTCATGTTTGGATAATATGCCTTGCGTAGCACCGGCTGATATGAGCCAATTTAATATGCCTAATGTCTCCAATCCACAAAAGTTTTTTGAATCACTTGCTTTAAGAAAAAAAATGCCGGGAACTATTCCCAATGTGTCATCTCCAAGAGCAATTATTTCAAAATAAATACCATTAGTTGCAGCAGCATGCTGCAAAATGCATATTATCTTCCCACATCCGAATACATTTGTTTTATCCCACGGCTAACATGTTTTCTATCTATTTGTAATTAGTATTACACAAGCTTGATTGGTTTTGGCATTTTCAATACTCTAACTGTTTTATCGTTTTGTCGCCGGGTCTTAGAATTAACACAACAAACAAAAAAAAATCCCTCCCGTAAATAACGGGAGGGATTTGAGTATTAGTTAATTAGTATTCTTATCACTGAACTACTACCAATCCAGATACAATCTTACCAGTAAAGACGTTATGTACTTTCACTACATATGTGCCCGCTGCAAGATCGCTGAAGTCGAAGTCCATTCTTAAATACGGATTTGTAGATCCTGGATATAAAGGAAACTCCTTTTCTACCACCATTTGTCCATTTGATTTAAAGATAGATACAATCCTTCTTTCTGAAATGCTTCCCCCATAAAATAATCTAACCTGGAAGGCTCCGTTTGTTGGATTCGGATAAATCCACAATCTTTCAGATGCTTCTGCACCAATTACCAACTCGTTAGATTTTGCAATACAGCCATTGATATCTTTTACAGTAGCCTGATAAGTTCCAAAACCATCTATACCTACCACCTGAGTATTAGTAGTACCAGCAATAGCTCCACCGTTAAGTGTCCAGCTCCAGCCTGGAGGGGCTACTTGTGCTGCAGGACTGCTAACACCAGTAATCGTTGTTGTTTGACCAGGTGTGATTGACAGGTCAGGCGATGTAATTGAAACTACTGGCAAGGCATTCACTGTAAGACGGCCAGGAAGAGAGTTTGTTGAGCCTACGCAAGGTGCAGCAGAAATTACTGCACGGTAAAGATTATTATTCATTAAGGCGGTTACTGCAGTCAATGTTAAAGATGACCCAGTTTGTCCGCTAATGTTTGTATAGGATAATCCATTATTAATACTTACCTGCCATTGATAAGTTAATGGTCCACCAGTAGCACCTACACTGAATGTTGCATTGTTTCCAATACAAGCTGCAGTATTAGCAGGACTGCTTACCAGTACAACAGGATTAACCACATTTACAGGTATTACAGTTGGTGCACTAACACATGGTGTTGGTGTAGAATATACAACTGAATAGCTGCTATTAACTGTTGGTCTTACATAAATAGTGTTGGCAGGTGTGCCAGCAACGTAAGGAACTAATCCTGCAGCATCTGAGAACATAGTGTTAGGAGGAGTAGCAGGTGATACCTGTGCCCAAACACCCTGTGCTGGTGGTGCCACATAATTAATAACGATTGACCAGGCGGTTAATGATCCTACATCTCCGCCAAATGCATCATAAATAGCAAATATCCAGTTACCATTTAGTGTAGAAGTAAGTCCGGCAAAACTGTTTACCAAAGGTGATTGGAAACCTGTAGGACCAACTGGTGCATTACCCAATGACGGTGCAGGCACTAACTGTGCATCTGGTCTGTATGTTAAGCTATATGGCGCAGAGCCGGTGCTCAAGGCATTAACACCAATAGAACTAATTTTAGTATTAATCATACCTGTACCAGAAACACCAGTAGCTGAAATACCATAGTCTAAGTTTAATACATTACCATTAGGCGCCTTCAACACAGCTACCAGGTCACCCACCCAAGTATGTGCAGGAACACTAAACTGTACAACAATACTAGTAACCACTGCACCAACCGGCACATTGGAAACATTGATTGTACTGTTAGCACCAGCTAAACTTGCATCAGGAATTGCCGCAGGCAATCCACTTGGTGCTCCATAAATTGGAACTGATGTCGGGTTAGTTAATGTTAATGGCAGCAATGTACCTAAACATATAGTTGATGAAGTTGGACTTACAGTTGCAACAAGCGGATTGACTGTTAATGTTGCAACATTTGTGAAGTCAACTGCAGTACAAGGTCCTACCATTAATCCACGATACTGATAACCATTAAAGGTAGCAGGCACATTCAGCAAGGTTAATGTTGTAGTGTTTGCACCTGAGTATGGTGCAACATTAGGAACAGTTAACCATGGAGATGATGAATTTACTCTGTATTCCCATGAATAAGTAAGTAAAGAACCTGTAGCGGCAAAAGTGAAACTGGTATTATTAGAACACTGAATAGTTGGACTTGCAGGCTGAGCAGTAAATACTCCCTGAACGCATGGTGTAATGTTAACGTTATAATCTTCTGCTTCTCCGAATGTGCTGTTAGAAGCGCCGCAAGATTGGGCAGATGTCATAGCTACATCATCACCGGCTCTTACCCTCATACGGGTAGTGCCCAAAGTGGCACCCGGAGGAACTGTAAATGTTACATTAACTGTACCATTGGCACCAGCATTTACAGGAGCAGCTAAAAATTCAGCAGGGCTGAAAATTCCATCCTGATTATAATCAATCCAAACGCCAACCCACTGACCAAATGTATCTGGCCCTACACTTACAGAAACCGTCTGTGTAATTCCGGGATAAATATCTGGTGCTGGTAAAGCATTGTAATAAGTAAACTGACCTGTACATACAGATGAATTATCAAGTGCCCCTAATCTAACTCTGGCAATAAAATCGCCAAATGCACAAGCATTGGTATATATAGGTAAACAATAACAATTATTAAAATTATTCATTGTTACCTGTAAAGGTGTAGATGTAGCACTATTAGCACCGCAAGAAACAATACACTGGTAGAAGGTAGCCACTGTTTGTGAGGTGGTTTGAGTAGCACCTGCTCCCATATTTGTCCAAGGGCCTGTAGCAGAAGGACCCGACTGCCACTGATAAGTAAGTCCGCTGGCTGGTGGAGTTTGGGTTGACAATATAAAGTTAGCATTAGGGCAAGCAGGGTTAACAGAACTTAGCGTATTTCCCGGTACAGGAGTACCTGCGCAAGGAACTAAAGGAACACAATTTAAACGCTGATTATTATTTGTACCCACAAAACCAGCAGAGGCTATTGAACGGCCACCAAGAACATAGAAACTTCCGTTTAGAATAGCTCCAGCCATACGGGAACGTTCACCGAGCATAGCCGGTAAAGCAGACCAGCTATTACCTAATGGATCCCATGAAAGTACGGATGTTGAAATATTTGCTGTAACAGAACCACCAACATATCCACCAGCCATAATAAATCCATTGTTATAATAAGCAGAAGCAGCACCCCAACGGGTAGCTGGTAAATCGGCAATGGCTGCATCGTTCCATGTGTTAGCCACCGGGTCATAACGATATGTTTTGGCAGAAGCAAGCGAACCTACGCTTTGAATACCCCCACCTGCATAAATAAAGCCGCCTTGCGCAACTGCGCTAACGAAACTAATAGCCAAAGGATATGGAGCACCTACAGTCCAAGTGTTGGTGGCTATATCATAGATTTCCAAAACGTTAGTTGAAGCCGCTGCTGAACCAGCAAATTTATAAATTTTACCGCCTAAAAAAACTGCCGCCTGATTCCAGGTGCCGGTAGAAAACGGAGCCAATGTAGTATAAGTATTTGTTCCAACATTATATCTGTAAAGCGTTGTTTGTGGTGCACCTGTTCCTGTTAATGCTCCACCTAAGATATAAGCATTAGTTCCATCAGTAACAGCTGATGGAAATTCTACTGCAGTTGGTACTGGAGCAATGGCAGTCCATGTTGTCCCATCAAATCTAGAGGAACTGGCAACAATTGCACCATTATCTACCCCTGCAAATTTGTAAAGATTAGTACCTACGGTAACTACTCCCTGATCCAAGTTTGGTAAAGGCTGTACTGTAGAGGCAGTCCAGACACATTGTGCATTCACTTTCCCAGCAAAAAGGGAAACTAGAACGAAAAGCATAAGGGCATATCTAAGAAAAAAACCCTTTTTTTTAAGCGTAAAGTTTGGTTGCATAATAATGATTTTAAATGATTGATTTATGCCAGCAGCAGCGGCAAAGTCCATAGTCCGGGGCGTAAGATAAATTTTTTTGTTTTATTTAATAAAAAAATTATTCCCATATTAAAAAAAGGTGGTAAGAGGCTTCAAACCATACCCTGATAAAGGGGGAAAATGGCAAAAAAATTCCCCTCACCCCAAAAAAAATACCTGCTTTTTTGGGCAGGTATCATTAAAAAATATAATAAAATAGGCGGTTTCTGGTAATATTACCATTTATCCACCTCTTCAGTATTCTTATCAGCGGCGGCAGTAGAGTTGGCTTCTGCTACCGGGGCAATTTCTTCTACTTTTTCTTCCACAATTGCTGTTACTATTTCGGCGTCTACATTGATTTCGGATACTGTAACAGAAGAGGTTTCAGCGGTTCCGTTATGATGATTCATTTCATCAGGATTTTCATCATGATTAAATGCGTCAAAATCAAAATCTGGCATTAAGTCTGTCTTTACATAATCAACAGCTTCGCCCAATGCTTTAATGAATTTGTTGAAATCTTCTTTGTATAAAAAAATCTTATGGCGGTCATAGCCATTATCATCAAACCTTTTGCGGCTTTCTGTAATAGTCAGGTAATAATCGTTGCCACGGGTAGCTCTTACATCAAAGAAGTAAGTTCTTCTTTTTCCTGCACGGATGCGTTTACTGTAAATGCTCTCGATTTTTTTGTCATTATTCTCATTCTCGTAAGCCACTGTTATAAATTTTTAGCAGTTAATTAATTGCTTTGGTTTTGTACCTCACAAATATAGAGATGTTTTTGAAACGACCAAATTGAGTCGGGAGTCGGGAAACTTTAATCAGGAGTCAGGAACCTGCCTTGTTAGGGTTTCATTCCTGACTTCCGGCCTATAATTCTTTATTATCTTCTTGCTGCTGCTGGCGGGCATACAATCCTGCATAATAGCCATTAAGGGCAAGTAACTGCTGGTGAGTGCCTTGTTCCACAATCACACCATCATCCAATACCACAATTTTGTCAAAATTTAATAGGGAGAAAATGCGATGGGTGATGATAATGGCTGTTTTATCCTTTAAATATTCATTCAAGTAGCCTATTATTTCTTTCTCCGTTCTGGCATCCACAGCACTCAGGCAATCATCAAAGATGACAAGACCCGGGTTTTTTATTAATGCCCGTGCAATAGAAATTCGTTGCTTCTGCCCGCCACTTAAGGTTACTCCCCTTTCGCCAATCATCGTATTATACTGGTGCGAAAACCCTGCAATTTCTTTATCAACACTTGCTTGCTTTGCGGCTTTTTCCACTACAGCCCTTGTTACTTTGTCTATACCAAAGCCGATATTATTTTCAACTGTTTCGCTGAATAAAAAAACATCCTGCGGCACATAACTAATTTGTTCCCGAAGGGATTTTAAATCCAACTGCTGAATATTTACTTCATCTAATTCTATTTTTCCGCTGTTAACATCATACATCCTCAACAGCAGTTGTGCTATAGTTGATTTACCGCTACCGGTTCGCCCAACGATGGCCACCTTCTTCCCTTTTTTTATTAGCAGTGTAAAATTTTTCAACGCATGAATGCCGGTATGCGAATAAGTAAAATTTACATTTTTAAAACTGATATTTCCTTCTAGCTTTTGTTGCACTGCATTAACAGGGTTTTGAATAGCGGGTACTGTTTCCAGAAATTCATTTATTCTCATTTGCGAAGCACTAGCCCGTTGAATCATACTGGCGGTTAATCCGATAGCACTTACCGGAAAGGTGAGCATATTTACATACATCACAAACTCAACAATGGTAGCTAGGCTTGTTTTTTCAGGATTAGCAATATGGTGCATGCCACCAATCATAATAGTAAGCAACGTACTTAACCCAATGAGGAAAGTGATTGATGGAAAATAAATGGCTTCTACTTTTGCCAAGCCAACTGCATTTTTTTTATACTCTTCGCTGTTTTTTGTAAAGAACCCAAGCATTGCTTTTTCCTGCACAAATGATTTGATGACCCTTATTCCCGAATAAGATTCCTGTGCATTGGTAGTAAGGTCAGATAAAGAAGCCTGTATTTGTTCGCTTTTTTTATGAATAGTATTATTAATTAAATAAATGGCAACAGCTAGAATTGGTAATGGAGCCAACACATACAGCGTCAGTTCTGCATCCCGTTTTACCATAAAAAATACGCTGAGTGAAATAATGGCTAACAGGTTTGCCAGGTACATAATAGCTGGCCCGGTAAATTGGCGGACACGGCTTACATCTTCAGCAATACGGTTCATCAGATCGCCGGTGCTGTGTGTTTTATAAAAAGCGGTATCTAATTGCTGATAGTGTTTATAAATTTCATTTTTCTGGTCATATTCAATGTGGCGGCTCATTACAATAATTGTTTGCCGCATAAGAAATAAGAAGAAACCCCGGAGTAATGCGAGCAGTAAAATAGTAATGCCGCAGAATGCCACTACTTTTAGCCAGCTGTGCCCGCCACCGGTTATCCAGCTGGTAATACCATTTACTAATGAATCGTAACGGGGAGGATGAGTGGGTGCCTTGTAGCCGGGAAATAACTGTTGCACAAAATCAATAACAAAACCTGTTACCTGTGGTGATAAAACGCTGAAATAGTTAGAAAAAAAAACAAACACCACCCCAATACCAAGACGGATACGGTACTTCCAAAAGTATTTATTGAGGGCTTTAAGGTGTTTCATAAAAAGGCGGCTAAACTAAAAATCCCCCGTGCGGGGGACTCGTTTTGGCGGAGAGTTAGGGATTCGAACCCCAGGACCTGTTACAGTCAACAGTTTTCAAGACTGCCGCAATCGACCGCTCTGCCAACTCTCCGGTGCAAAAATAAGTGTGTGAGGTTGATTATCAAAAACTAATCAGATAATCTTATTAGCAATCAGCCATTTTCTTCCTTCGCATGATTAAAAAAATTCAAGGTCATTATTAATAACTTGATTTTGATTAATAATGGAATTATTTACCATACATCCCAATCCACCGTAATGGCTTCATTTCTGGAAGTTGGTTGTTGTAAACCTTTGGTTAATTCCACCACTCTTTCCCCAACTATTTTTTTAAGTTGACTAATTTTCATCAGAGGGTATTTTTTCATCGCTTCTAATATGCTGAAACTAAAAACACCATTTTTTAAATCGTTTCTTTCTACTGCAAATTGTGTTCCGGCTGCGGCAGAAATAATAGTAGCGCCGGTACTTTTACCTACATTCACAAATAAACTTTGCATCAATTCAAAGCTATTTTTTAATCCAAGATGCCCCTCAGTTTTATACGCCACAGGTTTTAACCCTTTTATTAAAGAATCGGAACTTGCAGTAAGGGTTATAATATCTTCCTTATCCACCTCACCACTGTGACAGGCATCTATCAACAGCAGTTTTTTTCGGGCTGGTATACTATCTAATAAATTTTCTAACTCATCATACGGCAATCCATTTTCTGATGGCTTTTCAAAGTTGATGGAATAGGTAGAAAGATAATAATCATATTCTTCGTTCAGCATTCCATGGCCAGAGTAGGCAATGATTACTTTATCATTTTCAGATGTCTGTTGCAGTTTTTGCTTTAAGGCTTTTACATTACTAACAGTAACATTTTCGTTGAATAAAGTATCAATAATAATAGTACTCCCATACTTCCATTTTAGCTTAATTGCCAAATCCCTGATGTCTTTGGTGCTATACTGCAGGTTATATTGTTTGTCAACAAATTTATCAATACCTATCCCTATAAAACGGGTTGACTCTTTTAGTTTTACCGTTGGTAAATATTTTACTAGTAATGGTATCCGGAAGCTTTCAGTTCCGTTTATATTAGTGACAGAAGTTTCAATCCTGTTTTCTCCCTGCGATAATTTTATACTGATTACTGTATCGAAACTATTGGCATGTCTTTTATCAATCTTTATGCCTTTTATTCCAAAGACAGGTACTTCATTTACCCAAATGTTAAACCGGTCAAGGTAATAAGTGCTATCATTTCCACTGATATACAGCGTTAGCATTTGGGTTTTTTGCTCGGCTTCGATTTTTTCTCTATTTAAAAAATCTGCCGTCGGCATACCAAAACCATCACCAAACGTGGTAGTATCAATACCAGATTTTTTTATACGTTTCTCATAGGCTTTTTTATATGCCTTGATCAATGCTGTATCGCTATATCCAATATATTCCAGCACTTTGTCAGGCCTGTTATACCGGACATCCAATTGTGCAAAACTGACAATCTGCATTCCCTTTACATAATGCAATATTTTTGCTGCATCCTGACTGCAAGAATAATAGCCGGAAGGTGCCAGCGTTAAATAAGCAGTACTATCAACGGGAAAAAAAGTAAACAACAGCCGCCCCGTAGCAACATCCCATTTTTTTATTGTTTGATCATTGGAAGTAAAAAGATATTTATTGTCTGGTGAAAATTCCGCATACCGGGCACGGTCTGCTGTTCTGGAATTGAGTAGCCATACCGTATCTTTCTTGTCGATGTCAATTATTTTAAGATCCTCATCTTCGTTGATAGGGACATGTACTAGTTTTCTGCCCGTTCTACTGATATAATCATTATAATAAGTAAAAGCTGTATCAGGAGCTTGCATCAATTTTCCGGTTTTTGCATCCCAAACATTAACTGATGAGAACTGACCTGAGCTACCATAATTAATTACTACCCCGATAATTTTTGTGCCATCAAGGCTGAAATGGAGATCAAGGTCTACGCCAACACCTTTCATTTCGTCCCACCAAAATTCATCAAAATCTTTAATGGAAATCCTTGGTTCTTTATTTTCCAAATCCCAAATGACACCTGTCGTGGTGAGGATTGTATTTTCAACGGGGCTAAAGAAAGCTTTTCCTGGCATACGAATAATTAATGCACCAGTATTAATATTCCATACATAAGAGAGACTGTCATTAGATAGAGTAGTTATCATTTTTGTGCCGTCCGAACTAAATCCTTTGCCGATAATCCCTGCCACTTTTTTTTCAAGTGAAAAAGAACTGGCGGATCTTATTTCTGTATTATCTTTTTCTGTATATGATATAAGAAACTTTGTATTATCTGGTGAAAAAGAAAAAGCCTTCACGGGTGAAGTGCTGATAATAAATTTTTTCACCCTTTTTAACAGCTTCAGGTCATACAATTCCAGGTAAGCCTGTTTTTCATTTTGATAAATAAATGCCGCCTGATGATTGTTGTGGCTGATAGCGGCTATAACAGTTCCTTTAAAATTGTTGGATGATTGCAACAGTAGCTTTGCGTACTGTGAATTCCAAATTTGCCAGTTGGCTTTTTCTGTTACAATGAATGTACTGCTATCATTCCCATAAATTATGTTGACATTATTTTCAAATTCATCACTGCTATATCCAATAAAAGCCGACGCAAGCATAGTGCCGGATTCGCTGTTCCAAATATTAATGTGTGAACTTTTCGTAACTACTCTTTTCCCATTGGGGCTTATAGTTGTTTTATAATTGGGGATATGCCCATGCCAGTCCCATTCCCGCAAAATAGTTCCTGTTTTTGCACTAAAGACCTTTACAATAGTATCCGTAACCCCTGCTACCCTGTTGCCTTCATCATTGATTGTGAGGGAAAGATTATCACTCCATTTTTTGATTAGTTTAAATGTATTGCTGTTCCATATCTCCACATAGCTGGTGGGTAAGAGATCATCATACTTTGTCAATTTCCCCGGCCCTTCTTTTATAATTATCACGGTTTCATTATCCGGATGAAACCTGGCAGCTGACACATTCTCCCATTGGTATAATAATATTCCTTTCTCTATATCGAAAAGCAGAGCTTTGCGATATACAATATCTTTTCTCCTTTCATACATAATAGCAATCACTTTTTTATAGTCATGGTTAAAATATAATTCGCCGGGAGGTTTGCTACCTATCTTCTTTACCAAACTTCCAGTATCAACATCATAAATTAATAATTCACCCAACTTCCAGGCAACAATTTTTTTACTATCCGGAGTGAAAAATACACTTCCGCCATCTCCCAAAGCAAACAAGAAGTTACTGTCGGTAATACTTCGGATTATTGTTTCCTTTTTTGTATTGATGGCGAGATATTTTCCATTTGGGCTAAACAATAACGACTGAATTTCATAACCGGGATTTGTAAATGCTGCGATTATTTTTTTGCTTGCAATATCCATGACAGCGGCAATAGAATTTTTTTCAAACGCTAGTTTTGCGCCATCCGGGCTAAATGAAATGTGTGAGGCAGGATTGGAATATTCATTTTCTTCCTCAGATTGCATATCCAACAGAAGTTTTTTCTTTTCTATGTCCCAAATCATTTTGGCACCTCCGTAAGTAAATAATTTCTTGCCATCATTGCTGAAAATAACCTTCTGAAAACTCCAAAAAGCCAGTGTATCATTAAAAGTGGCTAATAGTTTCCCAGCCCTTACATCCCAAACTGCCACCATTTTTTCTTTAAATGCTGTCGTAGCCACCAAGTTTCCATCCGGACTGAAATAGAGAGAACCAAAACTTGCTGTATGTCCTACGGGCAACATTAATTCCGGCTCCTGAGCTTGCAGGAAAAGTTGCGAGAAAAGGAAGAGATTTACTGTAAGAAATTTCTTCATGTAAGAAAGTTACTGTATAAATTTCAAGATACCAGATATTCTAACTCAACCGTTTCAATTATTGATATTGTTTTTGCACCCCAATAGTAAGCTAACCATTCATTTACAAACTGCTATTTAAGTTTAATTATTTTCTGGCAGTATAATTTTTCGTCATACAAAGTAGAAAATATGAATGTCCTTAAATACAACAAGCAAGAACAAATAGAATGTTCTTGCTTGTTGTTTAGAAAAATCAATTTTATCACCTTATATTTTCTTTCTATTTTTTCTCC
>JANORJ010000578.1:0-8856 GCA_031415255.1 Chitinophagaceae bacterium
GACCCCCTGGTCCCAAACCAGGTGCGCTACCGGCCTGCGCTACTTCCCGATTCCTCTTTCTGATAAAGTATCAGAATTCGGACTGCAAATATAAAGGCTTCTGCCCTATTTACTATCTATTTTTAAAGAAGTCTTCATAAAAAAAGAAAATGCCGGAACAGACTGAATAATCACCCTGTTCCGGCATTTTTTAAGGCTATTCTACCGGGCAACGCTTAAGGGAGTAGTAGTAGAAAAATACATTAGCTTATCCATCTGTCCATTTACCACATCATCCAGGTAAACAGCAAACACAATCATTACTTTTTTACCATATAGCTCTGGCATCTGCGCAAAAGGAAAAAACAATTCAAGGTTCTTTTTCGTCAACTTATTATAACTGACTTTTGAATTGGGCAGCAGGTTCATTTTAGTATATGTGGCTGCTGTGCCGCCCCAGTTATAATATTTATTACTTGTTTTAATATAGTAACCATCTTCATCGGCTAACCTTGCCACCACATACACCTGACCCAATTTAGAATTAGTTTTTAAATCAAACACCGGAAAGATAGAGAGCCCCTTTTTCGTGTCATTATTTACAACCGATAGCTTACCAAAATTACTAACATCAACTTTAGGTACTGTTAGACTTGATTCAATTTTATTCTTTGGATACAGTGCTGCTATTATTGTTTTATCACCCGCCGACAGTTCATAATTCTGCTTTACAGAATATCCATCAGTTGTCTCCCACGGGTTAATGGCGTAGTGCATTATTGACTTGGCATCGTAAGTAGTACCGTTGGTATAAAACTGGCTAGATACTTCAAAAACATTGAAATCAACCTGCTCTTTTGTCCAACCCTGTGTTTGCTCATAATAATTATAAATAGAATCCGTTCTCTTCCAGTTTACAGCATTGGGATAACTCTGTTCATGCAAAAGCCCAATTGAATGACCAAATTCATGTGTTACCACTCTTTTTAACTCAGCAAGATTCCAGTGATTAGGATCTTGCTTCATTTCTTCAGTTAACTGGTTCAGGTTGTAAGGAGCTTTAATTCCTTTTTTCTGAAGCTTTGCTACATAATAATCTCCATCGGCAAAAAACAAGGTATCAAAATTCATTGTTTGATTTGTTTGAGGTCTGAAGCCTGCCTCTGTTCCCACAGCAGAATTGTGGCCATATCCTTTGCCTAGTCTAATCCGGATGTTTGTAAATTTAGTGCTATCCGGTACAAATTTAAAAGTGAGGTTAGCATATTTTTCCCACTCTTTAGCGCAAAGTATCACTTTGTCTCTGAGTAGTTTGCTCCCTCCCGGCATAAATTTTACCAGCAACACCTTTCCATTGGGCCAGGTGTGATAGTTATCACTCACTCCTCTCTTTAATGTAGTGTCCATTTCCTTTAACATAGCATCGCCTACAATTGTAGTACAACTTGGCTTTGGAAATTTTTGCGCATTAGCATTTGTACCAATGTAAATAAGACCAATTGCAATGATTAACGCCTTTTTCATATTTCTTCTTTTTTATTAATAGTCGAATATAGCAACGTTTCTAGTTTTAGCTAATACCCGTTGCACGGTATTTTACTACTCTCTGCATTATGCTTTGAAAGTGATTGTTGCTAAAATTAAAAAGCCTTGCCTTTCTGGCAAAGCTTTAAAAATATCTGCGGAGAGAGTGGGAGTCGAACCCACGGTACAGTTTAACCCGTACGACGATTTAGCAAACCGTTCCTTTCGGCCACTCAGGCATCTCTCCAACACCCCTTTATTTATTCAGGGGGAGGCAAAAGTAAAGATTAATTGCTTTCCCACCACACAGTTTCCTCATTTTATATCAATAAAAAACCCCTGGAATGTCCGGGGGGCAATTTATATCTTGATATAGCCTTCTGATTATTTTACATGGCGGCAAGCTGCACCTTCTGTTGTAGTTCTAATACGTTTTCTCTGAAAACACCATCCGTATCCATTAAATCCTTCACCGTCTGGCAAGAGTGGATAACGGTGGTATGATCCCTTCCGCCAAAATGCTCACCAATTGTTTTCAACGAATTTTTTGTAAAGGCTTTGGCTAAGTACATAGTAATCTGCCTTGCCTGTACAATCTCCCTTTTGCGGGTTTTCTGCAAAAGTTTATCGTAAGCAACATCAAAGTATTCACAAACCATTTTTTGAATGGTATCAATGGTGATTTCCTTGCTGGATGATTTTACAAAATTTCGTAACACTTTTTTGGCTAAGTCTAAATCAATTTCCCTTCTGTTTAGCGAAGATTGTGCCAACAGTGAGATTAAAGCCCCTTCCAGTTCCCTTACGTTGTTACTTATATTGTAGGCAATGTACTTAACTACTTCTTTTGGCATTTCCAACCCGTCGTTCTTCATCTTTTTCTCCAAAATTTCTATACGGGTATCATACTCCGGCACCTGCAAATCGGCACTTAATCCCCAACGGAAACGACTCAGTAATCTTTCCTGAACTCCGTCTAAATCTTTTGGTGATTTATCTGACGTAAGGATCAACTGCTTGTGAGACTGGTGCAAATGATTAAAAATGGCAAAAAACGCATCCTGCGATCTTTCGGCTTTGGCAAAAAACTGCACATCATCAATAATCAATACATCAATAAGCTGGTAAAAATGAATAAAGTCGTTTATCGCATTATTACGGCTATGATCCATAAACTGATTGATAAATTTCTCTGAGCTTACATAAAGAACTACTTTATTGGGATGTGCTCTTTTAACTTCATTGCCGATGGCTTGTGCGAGGTGAGTTTTACCCAAACCTACCCCACCATATATAACTAATGGATTAAAAGAGTTGGTACCGGGCTTTTCAGCAACGGTTTTACCGGCACGGCGGGCCACCCGGTTACAATCACCTTCTATAAATGCTTCAAATGTGTAAATGTGATTTAGCTGCGGGTCAATCTGCATTTTCTTAAGACCCGGAATAACGAACGGATTCTTAACAGGATTATTTATGACTAAAGGAAAATCCATTTCGTTATTTGAATAAGTTTTAAAACCCTGACCGCTTACATCCATTGTAACAGGTTTGTTCTTGCTGTTACCACTATCCACCATGATGCGGTATTCGAGACGGGCATCTTTACCCAATTCTCTTTTTAATGTCTTCGCTAATAAATTTACGTAATGTTCTTCGAGATATTCGAAAAAGAATTGACTAGGCACCTGAATGACAAGTACATTATTTTTTATTGATACCGGGTGAATGGGTTCAAACCAGGTTTTGTAATGCTGCCACTCAACAATGTCTTTGATGATTTTTAAACAATTGCTCCAGATTTTTTCAGCGTTCTTCTCCATCAGATTAGTAAGCAGTTTATACCGGGTTATAATAGTTGTTCTTCGAAAATAGTCCAATAAAAATCTCCACACAATGTCAATAAAAAAAGTTGGACGGGAAGGCGAATATCACCATTTCTTTTATAAAAAAAAATTTTATCCTCCTGTTTTTTGTGAAACAGAAATATTATGGTTTTTAGCTAATTTTTTACCTGAAAATTTGGAAAATTCAAAATCTAATCTTCCTAAAATAATCCCAGCAAAACCTACCTGGTTAACTATCGTATCATCTCCTTTTTTGTTCTTGTAAACAATCGGGTTATCCAAAAAAGTGTGAGTGTGACCACCAATAATCAGGTCAATATTTTCCGTTTCCTTTGCCAGCACTTCATCACTCACCATCTTACTTTCTTTATACAAGTTACCAAGATGTGATAAACAAATTATCATATCGCAGCCTTCTTTTCTTTTTAATGTATTGGCTGTCTCATTTGCTTTTTGAACAGGGTCAAGATATTTTGTGGCGCCAAACAAACTGTCAGGTATTAATCCTTTTCCTTCGATGCTTACACCAAACACACCAATTTTTAATTTTCCTTTTTTTAAAATTTTATACGGTTGCGTTTTATTTTCCATTGGTGTGCCAGTAAAATCATAGTTCGCTACAAGCATCGGAAAATTTGCATGCTTCGTTAATTGTGTTGCTAAGTTTTCCATGCCGGCATCAAAATCATGATTGCCTATAGTACAGGCATCATACTTCATAGCCGACATTGCTTTTATTTCCGGCTCTCCTTTATATATGTTAAAATAAGGAGTGCCCTGAAAAATATCGCCGGCGTCAAATAATAGCACATGCTCCTGTTCCTTTCGTATTGTGTCTATAAGTGCAGCTCTTGCAGCCACCCCGCCAAGCCCCTGATTTCGGCCACCATCCATCGGAAAAGGTTCTAAGCGGCTATGCACATCGTTGGTATGCAGAATAGTGAGTTGTAAAGGATTAAAATATTCTGCTGCCTGCACTATAGAAGACCCTGCCATTATAGCACCGGCAGATAAAGCCGCCTGCCGTATGAATTTTTTTCTACTGAGCATTGGTAACACGGTTTTCAATTTTTGCACTTATATTTTTACCCTCACTTTTCAGTTTTTTGATGTAATCTAAAATGGCATCCCGCATCAGGTAGCCATTCGTTATCTGTGGCACAGTTCGGAGCATATCAGCATTATCACCTCCATTAGCAATAAAATCTGAATTAACTGCTGTATAAATTGCACTCGGATCAAGTGGCTTTCCTGCTATCATCACATTCACTGCTTTTTTATCTTTTATCTGCATCGTCATACCCGCAACAGGCCAGCCCCCTTTTGCTGCTGCCAAATCCAATAGCTCTTGCAAAACGTTTCCTTTTATTTTTTGAAGAATTAATAAATTATCAAAAGGCATCAGTTCAAATATTTTTCCAGTGGTAACATTACCGGCTGGCAATTGTGTAAGTCGTATACCTCCAAAGTTCACAAAAGCTACATCCGTTTTTGTATTATACTTTTCTGCCGCCATGGATAGAAATGCATCCACCATAAAATTTCCGAGAGTTCCTTCCGGCTGGTTTTTATCCATGCTTATATCAGCAATACCAATTACATTATTCATCGTACTATTTACAGTAGCACTGTACGGCTGCAAAAAATTTAATACAGAACTATCTTTTGTCTGCTTATCATTAATACGATACGTTTTATACTGAAGCGACTGACTTTGGTAAGCAGTATTGCAGGATAACCCTGTGAAGACGAGAACTAAAACTATAAATAACGGGGAAAGATTTTTTTTCATAAACGGTGGTCTTGTTTGAAGGTATAAATATTTTATGGCCGCAACAAGGATTTTCAAAATTATTCCCGGTTTTTTATTTGCATCTTTGCAACAACTTTTCAGGATAAAAACCTGACACTATGCAAAAGACTATTTCCATCAAGCTGCTACCATCAGAAGCTGCCAACGAAACACTTGTTAAGGATTACATTGCCCGGGCAGAAGCCGTAAGCATTTCATCTGTTAGTGGTTTTACTATTTTAAAGCAATCTATTGATGCTCGAGGCAGACAAGCCTGGGTCAATCTTACCTTGAAAGCATATATCAATGAACCTTTTGAACCAAGAGAGTTGTTGCAATTTTATTTTCAGGATGTTGCAAATGCTGCCCATCGGGTAATAATAGTAGGTGCCGGGCCAACGGGTTTGTTTGCCGCCTTGCAATTAATTGAAAAAGGAATCAAACCAATTATACTGGAAAGAGGAAAAGATGTAAGAGCTAGAAGAAGAGACCTGGCCATATTAAATAAAGAAGGAGAAGTAAACCCTGAAAGCAATTATTGCTTTGGCGAAGGTGGTGCAGGCACCTACAGCGATGGAAAACTTTATACCCGCAGCAGTAAGAGAGGTGACATCAACCGCATCCTAAACCTGTTTGTTCATTTTGGAGCTGAAGAACAAATATTATATGAAGCCCATCCGCACATTGGCACCAATAAGCTACCGCAAATTATTACCGCCATGCGGAAAACAATAGTTGATTGCGGTGGCGAGTTTCTATTTGAGAAAAAAGTAGTTGATTTCATTATTAAAGACAATGAAATAAAAGGAGTAAAAACAGTAGCTGGTAATTCTACTGAGCTTGTCAAAGTATCTGCAAATGCCTACATCCTTGCCACCGGCCACTCTGCAAGAGATATTTTTGAATTGCTCAATGCAAAAAAAATATTAATTGAATCCAAACCGTTTGCGCTAGGTGTAAGAGTGGAGCATCCGCAATCATTGATTGATAGCTCTCAATATCATTGTGAAGTAAGGAGTAATTTTTTACCCCCGGCTGCTTATAGTTGGGTGCAGCAAGTGGATGGTAAGGGAGTTTTTTCTTTTTGCATGTGTCCGGGTGGAATTATTGCCCCTGCGGCTACTTCGCCGGGTGAGCTGGTGGTTAACGGCTGGAGCCCTTCTAAAAGAAATAATCCATATGCTAATAGTGGTATTGTTGTTACGGTTGAAAAGGAAGATGTTTTGAAATCAATTAAAAATTCAGCATTAATAATTAATAATTGTTCTGATGCATTATTGCTGATGGAATTCCAGAGGTCTGTGGAGAAGAAATCTTTTGATGCTGGTGGTGGAAAATTTGTGGCTCCTGCACAACGGTTGGTTGATTTTGTCGAGAACAAAAACTCTACTTCACTACCTGATTGTTCTTATTTGCCGGGGCTTCGTTCTACTACTTTACAAGATGTGTTGCCAGCCTTCGTTCATAAAAGACTGCAACAAGCTTTTAAAGAATATGGTAAAAAAATGCGGGGTTATTTTACTAATGATGCAGTGGTAGTGGCTACAGAGTCGAGAACTTCTTCCCCAGTTCGTATTCCAAGAGATGCTGAAACATTACAGCATCCGCAAATAAAAAATCTGTATCCCTGCGGTGAAGGTGCAGGCTATGCCGGTGGTATTGTAAGTGCTGCTATGGATGGAGAAAGGGTTGCTGCTATCATTGCTCATACTTTAAAACCAGTTTGACCGTATTTTTTTGCAGCTTACTCCTGTTAATATTCATTTTACCGAATTATCGGTTTCAATACCGGCTGATAACTAATTTTACAAAACAACTTAACCAATATGAATATACTCGAACTGCAAAACCTCAAAAAATACTTTGCTACCCAAAAGGCTGTAGATGACATCAGCCTTACTGTGGAAAGAGGAAAAATATTTGGACTGCTGGGACCCAACGGTGCTGGTAAGACTACACTCATCCGGATGATAACGGGGATATTTTACCCCGATGAAGGCCAGATAATTTTTGATGGTAAAAAATTTGACCCGATAAATGATGTAGAACACATCGGCTACATGCCGGAGGAAAGGGGCTTATATAAAAAGATGAAGATTGGCGAACAAACCATGTACCTGGCACAGCTGAAAGGATTGAGCAAAAAAGATGCATTGGCTAAAATCAAAAAATGGTTTATTAAGTTTGAAATGGAAAGCTGGTGGAATAAAAAAGTGGAAGACCTGTCAAAAGGTATGAGCCAGAAACTTCAATTTGTAACTACCGTGCTGCATGAGCCCAAACTTATTATATTGGATGAACCTTTTAGCGGTCTTGACCCGGTAAACAGTAATCTTATCAAAGAAGAAATTTTTAACCTGGCACAAAATGGTGCTACCGTCATCTTCAGCACTCACCGCATGGAGCAAGTAGAAGAAATATGCGACCATATAGCTTTGGTCAACAAAGGCAACAAAATATTAGACGGAACGGTGAAGCAGGTAAAACAAGATTTCAAAGAAAATCTTTTCAGCATAGGCGCAGACAATATGCCAACACTACTTGATGCCGCCCCTTATGAACAAGTGGGAGCAAAAGGACATTCACTTATTGTAAGAATAAAAGAAGGCAGCAAACCGAATGATGTGTTGCAATATTTACTGCAACAGGGTGCTTCCATCAATTCTTTCAATGAAATACTTCCTTCACTTAACGATATTTTTATAAAACTGGTGGAAGGCACACCAACAGCCCGCCAGTTTCAAAAATTATAACCTTATTCAAACCAACTAAACTATTTCTCATGCACAAGATATGGCTCATTATAAAAAGAGAATACCTGACAAGAGTTCGTAAAAAAACTTTTATCATTTCTACGTTGCTTTTCCCACTGCTTTATTTGGCTCTCATTTTTGGGATGGGCTACATTGCTGATAAAAGCAAGCAGAACCTGAATGTAGCCGTCATTGATTCATCGGGTTATTTTACAGAAGATGTTTTGAAAAAGCAAAACATTATTGATAATAGTTCTACCCTTACCTATATAAAAGACAATACTGCAAAAGTGATGGCTGACTATAAAGCGGCAGGTTACGATGGATACATTGTAGTGCCGCCTATAAAATGGGAAACAGCAAAAACTGAATCTTTACAGTTTAAGGCAAACAAATCATACGGTATGAGTGCAATGGTGGCGGTAGAAGCCAAGCTAAACCGCATTTGGGATGAACTAAAAAATGAAAGCCTTGGTATAGATGCAGAAAAAACAAAAATATTAAATGACAGCCGTATTACTGTTTCATCGAGCAATATAAAAGATGAGAAAACAAATGCATCTACTGCCAGCGGCATTGCATATGCTTGTGGTTTTCTTATTTATCTTATCCTTCTCATTTATGGCTCGCAGGTGATGATGGGTGTGATGGAAGAAAAAACAAACCGCATTGCAGAAGTAATTGTTTCCTCAGTAAAACCATTTCAGATGATGCTGGGAAAAATTCTGGGTATAGGTATGGTAGCACTCACCCAGTTTTTTTTATGGATTGCTTTTGTATTGATTGTTTATAATGTGGGCAAAGCCGCCGGTGCCGGAGGCATGGCTAATGCGATGGTTGGCAATATGCAACAAATGTTTGCCAGTGTAAATGTGCCGTTGATTCTATTTTGCTTTGGCTTTTATTTTCTTGCTGGTTTCTTTTTTTATGCTTCCTTATATGGTGCCATTGGCAGTGCCGT
>JANORJ010000579.1:0-9866 GCA_031415255.1 Chitinophagaceae bacterium
TGAATTCTTCTGAAACTCCCCATCAAAAGCTGAGGTAGTTGTAGAAGAGTTTTGTTTTTGTACGCCCCGCATCATCATACATAAGTGTTTGGCTTCTATAACTACTGCCACTCCCAGCGGATTTAATGTTTCTTTAATTGCATTCATAATTTCTACGGTCAATCGTTCCTGCACTTGCAATCTTCTTGCATACACATCCACTACCCTTGCTATTTTGCTCAATCCAGTTATCCAACCGTTTGGTATATATGCAATATGTGCTTTACCAAAAAAAGGCAGCATATGATGCTCACACATGCTATACACTTCTATATCTTTTACCACAATCATTTCGCTTACCGGTTCATGAAATTTGGCAGAATTAATAATTGCATGAGCATCTAACTGATAGCCTTGAGTAAGATATTGCATGGCTTTAGCCAAACGTTCGGGGGTTTTCAATAACCCTTCTCTATCTGAATCTTCGCCCATTAAGCCTAATACTTCCTTGTAATTTTTCATTAGCCCGGAAGTTGTTTTTTCATCGTATTGTTCAATCTTCTTGTATGCCATATAAACGATATTAAATTTTAATATTTCACAAATCTTACTATTAAAGACTCTAAAAGTCCCCCCTGCGGGGATTTAGGGTGCCGGATACTCAACAAAATTTCTTGGTGTTTCATACAGCCTAACCTGCATGTCCATTTCTTTATTAATGTGAGGTCGTAATAAATTATAGATAACAATGGCAATATTTTCTGCCGTTGGATTTAAGTTTTTAAATTCTTCAGTATCTAAGTTCAGGTTTTTATGGTCAAATTTTGAATGAATTTCTCTTTTTACCAAGTCGCCCAGTTCTTTCATATCCATCACATAGCCGGTATCCTTATTGGGCTCACCTACCACTTTTATTTCTAATTCATAATTATGACCGTGATAATTGGGCAATGCACATTTCCCAAATACTTTTTCATTCGTAGCCTCATCCCACTGTGGGTTAAACAACCGGTGGGCAGCATTAAAATGCTCTCTTCTAAAAACTGCTACTTTCTTACTCATACTATTAAATTACGAAAATCAAATACAATAACGACAAAAGCAAAAAAAGGTTGGCTGGCAGATAAGCTATTCACCAAAATACTCCACATAAATTCTCGGGGTTTCATACAGCTTAATACAATGCAACTGAACTCCGGCTGGCAAGTGTCCTGTCAACTCGTTCCAGATAGCAATAGCCAGGTTCTCCGTGCTGCACATTTTACCCTTCATCATTTCCACATCTACATTCAGGTTACGATGGTCAATTTTTTCGATAACATTCTCCTTGATGATGTTGCTAAGTCTTTTAACATCGAAAACAAATCCCGTTTCAGGGCTTGGTTCACCTTTTACTGTTACCAGCAGCTCATAGTTATGCCCATGCCAATTTTCATTGGCACATTTACCAAAAGTTTCTTCGTTTTTTTCGTAGCTCCAGGCCGGATTGTAGAGTTTATGTGCGGCATTGAAGTGTTCAGACCTTGTTAAGTAAACCATGCTTTACTTTTTTGTTTCCTTCTCAGCAGTTTGGGCGGAAGAAATTATGAGGCGCAAAGGTAAGAAAATGAAGTTTAAAGAATCAGCTAACTTGTGGTATAAAACAAAGTATATGAAATTAAAACCTTTCCTACTGCTTGTATTTCTATTCAGTATCAGCACCATTTCCTGGAGTCAATACATGATGATGACGTTAGATGGAAAAAAACAGGGCAAATTCAAAGCTGAAAGTAATCGTCCCGGATATTCTGACAAAACTGAAGTGCTCGGCTACTCTATGGAAGTTAAAAGCCCCACAGATGTTTCTTCCGGACAGTCCACCGGTAAAAGAGTGTATCAACCTATTACAATTTGGAAAGCCACCGGTGCATCAAGCCCGCAATTTTTTCAAGCCGTTACAACTAATGAAGCCATTAATAAACTAACATTGGAATTTTACAAGCCTGATGACACTTTTAAAAAAGAAGGATTATACTATACAATAGTACTTGAAAATGTTACTATTTCCGGCTACCATCAGTTGATGGGCTCCCCCAACGATTCAGAATTTCAAGCCAAAGCCTTAGGCATGTATGATGAAATTAAAATTACTTTTCAAAAAATAACTGTAACCGAGACAAAATTAAGAACAATGGCTACTGATGACTTGCAGACTCAAAACAGGTAACAGTAAAATAATATAACTATAAATAATTATGAACTGTCTTATAGCGTCCGCTACTGCCAGAGAAATTACTCCTTTTCTTAACCATTATCGTATTACATCCGGGCAATGGGAAAATAATATAAATATTGATGTAATGATTACTGGCATCGGGCTGACAACAGCCACCTATCATCTTACAAAATATTTTGCAATTAAACGGCCCGACTTGGTAATACAGGCGGGTATTGCAGGATGTTTTAATAAAGAGATTCCGTTAGGTTCTGTAGTGGCCATCAAACAAGATACCATTGCCGATGAAAGTGTGATTGAATTAAAAAAATTACATACACTTTTCGATTTACAATTAATTCCGCAAAACCATTTTCCGTATAAAAAAGGCTGGTTGACAAACCCGACCAATGAAGCCATAAAGAAAACTAAGCTAACCGCTGTAAAAGGGATTTCGGTAAACCAGATTAGCACATCAAAAAAAATGATACAGCTTTACAAAGATAAATTTAACCCGGTAGCTGAATCAATGGAAGGGGCGGCATTGCACTATGTTTGCCTGATGGAAAAAATTACTTTTCTGCAAATAAGATCTTTGTCCAACTACGTTGGTGAAAGAAATAAAAAGAAATGGAAAATGAATGAATCTATTATTAACCTGAACAATGAACTCATCAGTTTGTTACATAAATTATGAAATTAACCCTCGGCTTTTCCCCCTGCCCTAACGATACTTTTATTTTTGATGCACTCGTCAATAAAAAAATTGATACAGAAGGATTTGAATTTGATACCCTACTGGCAGATGTGGAAACACTGAACCAATGGGCATTAGAAGGCAAATTAGATATTACCAAGCTAAGCTTTCCAGCTTTTTTTAGATCATTAGAAAACTATACGCTGCTCAATGCCGGAAGTGCATTGGGAAAAGGAGTAGGCCCGTTATTAATTACTGATGCAGTTCAGGAAATAACCGATGATGAAATAAACCAGGCATCAATTGCCCTTCCGGGCATTCATACTACGGCCAATCTACTTTTTAGTTTTGCCTATCCTGATGCAACTGATAAAAAGTTCATGCCTTTTTCTGCCATAGAAAATGCATTACTGAATAAAGAAACGGACTTGGGTGTTATCATTCATGAAAACCGTTTTACATATCAGCAGAAAGGTTTGCATAAAGTGAGAGACCTTGGCGAATACTGGGAAGAGAAAATGGAACTGCCCGTTCCATTGGGCGGTATTGCTATCAATCAATCTGTAAAAAGATCAGTTGCGCTGAAAGTAAATGAGTTGATTCGTAAAAGTCTTGATTTTGCTTTTACAAATTATCCTATCATTCCAGATTACGTCAAACAACATTCACAAGAAATGAGTGAAGATGTAATGCGGCAGCATATTGATTTATACGTTAATAATTACAGTCTCGACCTTGGAGATGATGGCAAACTGGCTATAGAAAGTCTGCACGAAGTTTTTCTTGAAATAAATAATCAAGAAACTGATGATGAAGATGTGCTGTTTCTTTAATAATCTTTCCATTCGTCAAGCTAACTCTACCTTTTATAAATCAAGCTGGTTTAATCCCCTGTTTGTGTCTTTTCTTTGTTTTAAATGTTCCAAAATTGGATTTCTGTTAACAATAAAAAGCAGAGTTTAGTAATTCATGCCGTGAAAAGTACTGAAAGAATAAACCACATTTATCTGCTATGAAAAAAAGTATTTTTGCTGCTTTTACTGCTATACTCATTTCATTTTCTGCTTCAGCACAGAAAGAATCAAAATCTATAGACAAACTAAAAGTATTTATTGATTGCAGCAGCACCTGGTGCGATATGAGTTTTATCCGTACAGAAATTAATCTCGTTGATTTTATGCTCGATCGCATTGCTGCAGATGTGCATGTATTAGTAACTGAACAAAACACTGGCAGTGGCGGAAGCAGCTACCAGCTTATTTTCTTTGGTCAAAATAATTTCAGAAACCAACAAGACACTCTTCATTTCAATACAGATCCCAATGCGACAGATTTTGAAGAACGGGATATGCTGATCAAATACATGAAACTTGGTCTTGCACCGTATGTAGCTAAAACTACAGCAGCAAAAGATGTCGTTATCAGTTTCAAAAGAACCAGTACTGACAGTGATAAAAAAGAATCGGCAACAACTACGGTGAAAGACCCTTGGAATTATTGGGTGTTTAGGGCTGGTGTAAATGGCTATTTACAAAAAGATGAAAACTACCAGACCAATAGTCTGAGGGGAAATCTTTCTGCCAATAGAGTAACGGAAGAATTAAAAACAGGCATCGAAATGTCTGCTGGAGAAAATAAATCAATATTTGAAACAGAAGACAGCCAGGGGAACAGGGAGAAAACAACTATTAAAAACAACAACTATAACTTTGAACATTACTTGGTAAAAAGTATTACTGATCACTGGTCTTTTGGTTATCAAATAGGCTTATCAAGAAGTACTTTTTCAAACAATAAAAGCAGGGCGATACTGGAAACAGGTATTGAGTATGCGATTTTTCCTTATAAAGAAGTGAATACAAAATTTTTTACCCTTGCATACACTTTAGATGTAAGACGCAACAATTACTTTGATACCACTTTATATGAAAAGACGAAGGAAACCCTTTGGGGACATGGGTTTGAGAGTAACTTGTCCATCAATCAGAAGTGGGGTACTTTTTCATTCGGTATTGATTATCATAATTATTTACACAACTGGAAATTATTTAATTTAGGCTTAAATACGGAGTTAGATATCCGCATTACGGGTGGGCTTTCATTTAATCTTTATACTTCGGCTGAACTTACCCGTGACCAATTATTCTTACCAAAAGAAGGTGCCACTGCAATAGAAGTGTTAACCCGTAGAAGGCAATTAGCATCGGGTTATAATTTTTATACAAGTTGCGGTATCAGTTATCGATTGGGATCCAAGCTGAACAATTTCGTCAATCCAAGGTTTAATTAAATTATTTTTGAAGAGCCGACTTATAAACTTCCAAACATCTTTTTCTGGCCTCTTCATGCACCACTATTGGTTTGGGATATGAAAACTCTTCTAACTCCGGCACCCATGTACGAATATATTTTAATTCAGGATCAAACTTTTGTGTTTGCAAATACGGATTGAACACCCGGAAATAAGGAGCCGCATCGCAACCACTGCCAGCAGCCCATTGCCAGCCGCCATTGTTAGCAGCCAAATCAAAGTCCAATAATTTTTGAGCAAAGTATGCTTCGCCCCAACGCCAGTCTATTAATAAATGCTTGGTAAGAAAGGAAGCCACAATCATTCTTACTCTATTGTGCATAAACCCTGTAGTATTCAGTTCCCTCATTCCTGCATCTACAATCGGATAACCGGTTTGTCCATTGCACCAGGCTTCAAATTCTTTCTTATTATTTCTCCAATTTAGTTTATCATAGTCCGGTTTAAAAGCATGACCCACCACATTGGGAAAATGCCATAGAATCATGTGATAAAAATCTCGCCAAATCAATTCGTTTAAATATGTTTCGTTTAATGCTCCGGCTTCATCTGCCAGCATTCTTATACTGATGGTACCAAAACGGAGATGAACACTTAATCTTGAGGTGCCTTGAATGGAAGGAATGTCTCGCTGCTCTTTGTAGTTTCTGATGATTTGCCCTTTCCATTCTTTTTCGGGAAATGATTGACCAGTGGCCGTAAAGCCCATTTTTTCTAATGATATAATCTTTCGCTCTGATTGTTTATAAAAATTTTTAAAATATTTTTTATTGGAATAAGGTTTCAGGTGAAATTCCGTTATCACGGCTTTCCACTTTCTTGAATAGGGTGTAAAGATGGTATATGGTTTACCATCATCTTTCAGCACTTCATCCTTCTCCAATATTACCTGGTCTTTGAAGCTATAAAAACTGACTCCCTGTTTTTTCAATATTTTTTCTATCGCTGCATCCCGCCCTTTTGCATATGGCTCATAATCATGATTGGTAAACACCTTTTCAATTGCATATTCATTCAGCAGCTCTTTATAAATATCAACCGGCGTTCCATATCTAACGTCCAGCGACGAATTCATTTTTACCAATTGCTGCTGCATATTTTGCAAAGCAAGATGGATAAACTCTACTCTTCTGTCCGTCCTATCATCCCCATCGGGGTCTGCGACCAGTTCGTCCAGAATATTTGTATCAAAAATAAAAATGGGCAAAACCGGATTTCCATCTTTTAAAGCATGATATAATCCTGCATTGTCTTCTAAACGAAGATCCCGACGGAACCAAAATATATTGACTGTAGGCTTCATACTAACGGCAAACAAACTCAGGCAGTAATTGTTTTAACGAAGCGGTTACAAATTTCTACCGTTTTTATATTGGTATACATCTTATCCCTGAACTGCTTTACCCAGCGAATGCCATTAATAGCATTCGTTAAAAAAACTTCATCGGCAGCTTTAAGAGTGCTGACTGTAATTGCCTCTATCCGTAACTTGTAACCCATAGTTTGTAGCTTTTCTATCAAATGCTTCCGCATCACCCCATTTACACAGCCATCTTCTAGCCCCGGTGTAATAACAACACCATTTTTTATTATAAATACGTTGGCAATGGTGGAATCAGCAATACTTCCGTTAATATTCAAAAGCAGACAATCGTTTAGCTTATTTTCTTTAGCAAACAAAGCAGCCATGGAGTAAGGCAGAAAATTCGCCGATTTCAGGTTAGAAAATTTATCGCAGCCTTTTTCGGCATCCGGATAAATGTCAATCACCAGTCCATTTTCGTTGAGGTTATTTATCGTTTCGTTTAATGGCCAACATTCGATCAGGTATTGCAAAGTTTTATCGGCGTCATATAAACCACCATTACCCCGAAAGACAGATAACCTTATTCTTGCAAGCCTTTCACATTCATTTTTCCGGCATAGAGTAAGTATTTCCTGTTGCAGCTTTTCAGGTGTAAACAGACTGGGGATTTCAAACTTCAATAATGATAGGCCTGAAAAGAGCCTCTCAAAATGATAATCCCCCAATAGAATTTTACCATTTACAACCTTCATTGTTTCAAATAAGCCATCGCCATACCGGTAACCCCTGTTAGAAGCCCTTAGCACAGGTTCCGCCTCCGAAACTATTTTCCCATTGAAACAAATATGATTCATGCTGCCAAAGTAAAATAAAAAAGCCATCCACCAACAGGTGAATGGCTCAATATGCTTGCCATGAAAATTTATGCTTGTTCTACCAATCCTGCTTTTACTGCATACATTACCAGGCCGGCCATTGATTTGGTGCCTGTTTTTGTTTTCAGTTTGTCACGGATGGCTTCCACTGTGCGGGGACTCAAATCCACTATGTCTGCAATTTCCTTAGTGCTTTTTTCATCGCACATCAGTTTCAGAATAGTTACTTCTTTATCTGTTAGTTGCACATCCTGTGGCATAGATGACTCGGAGCTACGTTTTGTACGTAAGCCACTCAGCAATGCTTTATTGGTAAGTTCATTAAAGAAGAAATCATTTTCATATACCGCCCGTACTGCTTCATAAATCATATCAGACCCTGATTCTTTTGTCAGGTAAGAATTGGCTCCAATCTCCATCATTTTAGAAATAACAGAGTGGTCATTATGCATAGACAGCATAATTACTTTTACGTTGGGGTATAATTTTTTAATCTCTGGCAACGTAGTTAACCCATCCATAATCGGCATCTGGATGTCTAATAATACTACATCGGGTTGAATGTGACGTAACAAGTTTAATAACTGCATACCGTTTTCGGCTTCAGCTACCATTTGTATGTCTTTGCGGCTTTGCAGTGAAGTTTTTACACCAGTCCGGAAGAGTGCATGATCATCGGCAATGGCTACTTTAATTACTGCGTTAGTGTCGGGGTTTTTCATGTATTGGATTATTAATAAAAAATTGGATTCAGTATTTATTCTCAGGTGCAAGGTGGAGAATTCCTGCAACATATACCATAGTGAAACTACTTGATTTCGTATTTGCGGAAAGTACCAGTACTTAAAGCGATAAACGAAACTTTACTACACCAAAAATGATATTCTACGTTAGCATCAGTAAAAACCGAATGTTGTAAATAGGGCAGTTATGCTCTTGTTAACATATCAATGCCGGCATACTTTTGTTTCAGAAAGTTGATTGACTCGGATGACTGTTTTTCCATTCTCATCCAAATATGTCCATAACCGTCCAAAAGAGATTTCCAAATATCCTTTAAAAAACCAAACCCGATCTTTATCGGGAGACACTCTACCGGCCAGTCAACTTTCATTTTTTCTTGAATTAATAGCCCCGTTTTGTAAATCCAATACCTCCTGAGAAATTAAAACCAAAACCATTAAGCCCTGTCTCTATAAAGTACAATGCTTAACAAATTTTTTCTTTTCATAACAGTAACGTTTAACCCCGGTCCTCATAACGCCGGGGTTTGTTTTGCCCTGTCCTTCGATAAACTCTGGAGGAGACTTAGGTCAAACATTCATTTCTTTTAAGTAGATTTTATTAAAGAAGATAGTTTAGAGCTTCGCCGCCACTATGTAAGCTCTGGGCTCGCCGAGAGTAAATTTCTTACGACCGGGGATGCTGTACACTTCTTTTAGCGTTAGGCCAGCCTCTTTTAGCATGGACTCCATTTCATTAATGGAAAAAATATAGTCAATACCGGTTTTTACTTCTGATTGCCCATCGGGAGACAGGATGGTACTCTCCGTTTCAATACGGGTAGGTTGAAATAATACTTTGGTATCGTTTAGGAATTTTAAATCGCCGATGCTGCTCCAGCTTTTTTGTTTAAAATCCTTAAAGGCAATTTCTGCCAGCGACCAGCTATTGATTAATAAATGACCGCCTTGCTTTAAATGAGTAGCAATATTGGTGAAAAGTTTAGTAGTATCTGCAGCATTAAAAAAATTAAGGCTGTTGCCCATACAGATGGCCAGGTCAAATGTATCATCAATGGAGTAGCTTAATACATCTGCCGTTACAACCTTCAATGGTAGTTGTTCCATTGCTACCGCATCACTTATTTCTTTTGTATAATCAGCGAGATTATCAACCGCTGTTACTGCTATTTTTTTTTGGGCCAATGCAATAGCATGTCTTCCATATCCACACATCAGGTCAAGCACTTTACTGCCGGCCTGCAGGTTAAAATAGGGAAGCATAAAATCCACTTCCTTCACCGTCAGTTCATCCGGAATAATTGTTTTCCAGATTTCTTTATAATGACCATCAAAAAAAGTATCGTTGATATTTGACATGTAAACGCTTTGATAGATTTCTACATCAATCGGAGTCTTTGCCCCCTCTCCAAAAGGGAGAGGGTTGGGGTGAGGTTATTCCAGCAATTTATTCCTCATTGCATACATTACTAATCCGGCAATAGTTTTAGCTCCCACTTTCTGCTTCATATTCTGCCGGATGGTTTCAATGGTACGGGGACTCAGAAAAACTTCTTTTGAAATTTCTTCGGTGGTTTTATCCTCAGCAATCAGTTTCAGAATTTTTATTTCCTTTTCAGAAAGTTTAACCGGATTGGGATAAAACTGTCGAACGGTTTTTTTGTGCTGCAGTTTCAGCAGCACGGCTTTATTCACCAGTTCATTAAAATAAAAATCATCATTCATGCAGGTAAGAATGGCCTGGTATATTTCTTCGGGGTC
>JANORJ010000580.1:0-2343 GCA_031415255.1 Chitinophagaceae bacterium
CCAGTTTAAACAACGCTACAGCCACCACTATCTTAAAATATATTTTTTATGATAACTATTCTTTTAATGCAGTAAAAACTTTTAATACCAGCTCTACCAATACTTCCGCTTACTCAACGTCTGATCCTAATGTACAGCCTATAGCGAAAACACTTCGCACCACCAGCATGCCCACCGGAAGTATGACAAGGGTATTGGGTAGCACTACATTCTTATCCTCTACACATTACTACGATGAAAGAGGTGCACACATACAAACACTGGAAGACAATAGTAAAACGGGTGCAGATATAACTACGTTGCAATATCATTTTGATGGCCGGGTGATGAGCAGTTGCAACGACCACAGCACACCGGGTACGGGATATACCAATTATAAAACACTAACCAAATACCTGTTTGATAAACTGGGCAGGGTGACATCTATTCAAAAACAATTTGGTAGTAATGCTTTCAAAACAATTTCCAGTTATGACTATGATGATGTGGGCAGGGTAAAAACAAAACACTTGGACCCCGGCTATACTGCGGGTGGTAATGCCGATCTGGAATCGCTGAACTACAGTTTTAATATACATAACCAGATAACCGGTATTAATAAGGACTATGCACTGAAGAACCCGGCCAACTATAACAAATGGGGGCATTTCTTTGGTCTGTATCTCGGGTTTGATAACCGGGATAATGTATTTACCAACGCCAACCTGACGGGGCAGGTAACAGGGTTGCTCTGGAACACACAGGGTGATGATGCACAAAGAAAATATGATTACACTTATGATAATGCTGGGCGATTGGTAAATGCCCTGTTCAAAGAAAAGCAGCATACCGGTGATGCATGGAGCAGTACAACGATGGATTTTTCCATTAACGGCACCAGCGGAAAAATAACTTATGATCTGAATGGCAACCTGCTAAACATGTTGCAAAAAGGTGTGCTGCCCGGCACGGCTGCACCCATAACGGTGGACAATCTTAGTTACACTTATTCTTCTTACAGTAATAAACTACAGTCAGTAACAGATAACATGACCAGCACCACCGTAAATGGGGGCTTTGGTGATTTTAAAGACGGTGCCAATGGATCCGGCACACCAGACTATGTGTATGATGCCAATGGCAATGTGGTAATAGACCTGAATAAAAATGCTAAAGACCTGAACAATACAGTTGGTGCCAATGGTATAAAATATAATTTTCTGGACAAACCCGAAGAAATAAGAATAGCCGGAAAGGGAACGATAAAAATTGTGTATAGTGCCGATGGAGAAAAACTGCAACGGAAATTTACATCAGAAACAGAAGATAAAGTAAAAATAACTACCTACATCAACCAGTATGTATATGAAGAGACTACAACAATTGCAGGGGCTGTTCTCTCTCCTCTCGCAGTTGGGGGCATCAACTTTGAAGAAGGCCGTATAAGAATAATAACACCCACTGCACAAGGCAACGGACTGGATGCACTTATAGTAGATGGCAATATGGATTTACCCAATGGCAAGCGGGGAGCCTACGATTATTTTGTAATGGACTACCAGCAAAATGTGCGGATGATACTGACAGAAGAAGTACACAGTGCCAGTAACACGGCCACCATGGAAACCAGCCGTGCAACATTAGAAGAAAGCATCTTTGGCCAAACAGGCGGTGGCAATGAAGTAGCCACTACCCGATATGATAAACCGTCGGGGTGGACGGGCAATACCACCGCAAAAGTAAGCAGGCTGGGAACCAACAGCGGCCATAATATAGGCCCCAACACCTTGCAAAAAGTAATGGCAGGCGATCAGGTAAGTGCCACCGTACAATATTATTTTCAAACCACAGCAGGTGGCAACAACACCAATTTTTTAAACACGGTAACGGGCAGTTTATTATCTGCCATTATTGGCAGCAATGCTGCCGGTAGTTTAGTAAAAGATAATGCCGGCAATATAACCAACCAGCTGAGCGGCACCGGTGGCTTTATTAATGCTGTGCAACCAAATGGCAGCAACCCGAATAGCTATACTCCCGAAGCATATCTTACCATTTTATTTTTTGATGAAAGGTTTAACTTTATAGAAGCCACAGATGGCGGTGTGGCACAAGAGAAAATAGTTAAACAAGTAATAGGTGATGCCAATGGTAGCACCCTTACCCTTGCCAATATAAAAGCACCAAAGAATGGCTATGCGTATATATATGTAAGCAACCAAAGTAATAATGATGTTTATTTTGATAACTTACAGGCAGGTATTGTACAGGGAAATATAGCGGAAGAGAATCACTACTATGCTTACGGCTTAAAGATTGCAACGCTGAGTAGTAAGAAGCTGGGTGATGTGTACGAAGGTTCTT
>JANORJ010000581.1:0-3505 GCA_031415255.1 Chitinophagaceae bacterium
CAGCTTTGCCGACCTTGTTTGGAAACCCCGTGTGCTGATTGAAATGAAGAAACGGGACGAAGACCTTTCCATTCATTACCAGCAGGCTTTCTCTTACTGGCAGCAACTGGTTCCCAATCGCCCCAAGTATGTAATGCTGTGCAATTTTGATGAGTTCTGGATTTATGATTTTGATACCGACATCTATGAGCCACAGGAAAAAATAAATCTGGTTGATTTAGATAACCGCAAAGAAGCTTTTTCCTTTTTGTGGCCGGTAGAAAAGAAACCACTTTTTAAAACGGACCATGAAGATGTAACAGCTAAAGTTGCCAAATTTATTTCGGTGCTGTACCGCAGCCTGATTGATACAAACAGGAACCCCAATATTGCACCCGCCGATGCCATGCACTATTGCCTGCAATGTGTGCTGTGTATGTTTGCGGAGGATATTGATTTGCTGCCCGGTAAAATATTTACCCGTCTTATTAATGAATGTATTGAAAAGCCCGGCAGTGGTTTTGATAAAGTTGCAGAAACCTACGACCTGATCGGTGGCCTGTTCCGGGAAATGAATAATGAAGGCAAAGCCCCCGGCGGAAAGTTTAAAGATGTTGATTATTTCAATGGCGGGTTGTTTGAAAAAATACAACCAATAGAATTGACAAAAAAAGAAGTGGAACATTTGGAAGTAGCTTGTACCAAAACATGGCGGCATATAAACCCCGCCATCTTCGGCAGCATCTTTGAAGGAGCAATGGAAGAAAAACAGCGGCATGAGCTGGGGGCACACTACACCCATGAAACCGATATTAAAAAAATTGTTGACCCGGTTATAGTACAGCCCTGGAAAGAAAAGATAGATGCGGTGATGGATAATCACACGGCCAAAACAAAAGATAGTACACTTACTAATCTTTATGAACTGCATAAAGAACTAACGAACTATAAAGTACTTGACCCGGCCTGTGGTAGTGGCAATTTTCTGTTTATTGCTTATAAAGAGTTGAAACTATTGGAAAGGGAAATTCTTAAATACATAAAAACTCTTTCTACTGAAAAAGGCAGCACTGAAAAATTTGTACAGCACAAATTGAAAAATGGATTAGTAAGCACCAAACAGTTTTATGGTATTGACCTGAACCCATTTGCCATTGAAATAGCAAGGGTAACATTGATGATAGCCAAAGAACTATCTATAAAAGAAGCTTTTGACAACGAAGAAACTCTTCCATTAGACAATTTGAATGCAAATATTATATGTGATGATGCTTTGTTTACCAAATGGCCGGAAGCGGATTCGATAATTGGTAATCCGCCGTTTCAAAGTAAGAATAAGATGCAGCAGGAGTTTGGTGTGGAGTATATGAATAAATTAAGAAAAGCCTACCCGGAAGTACCGGGCCGGGCGGACTTTTGTGTGTATTGGTTTTATAAAGCACACAAACAACTAAAAGAAAATTGTTACGCCGGTCTTGTTGGCACTAATACTATACGACAGAACTACAGCCGGGAAGGAAGTCTTGATTATATTGTAAATAATGGCGGTGAAATAATAAACGCCTACTCATCTTTTAAATGGAGTGGCGAAGCTGCCGTATTTGTTTCTATTGCTTGTTGGAAAAAAGGAAAGTATGAAGGTGAGAAGTCGTTATATATTGATGATAACGATGAAGAAACCAAAAGAGCCGTATTGCCAATAATAAACAGCAGCCTTAGTTTAAATGTTGATGTAACCAGTGCAGAGGTTTTAAATTGTAATAAGAAACCCAAGAAAGTTTTTCAGGGGCAGACACATGGACATGAAGGATTTTTGTTAGACAAACCTGATGGTATAAAAAAATTAAAGCAGCATCCCGAGTACAAAGAAGTTGTAAAACCTTTTTTAACAGGTGATGAGTTAGTAGCAAATTTTAATGCACAGCCAGGGAGGTTTGTTATTGACTTTAGTAAAAAGAATGTAATTGAAGCAAGTAGCTACAAAGAAGTTTTTAAATTGATTGAGAAAGAAGTTTTACCCGATAGAGAAGCAAGAGCAAAAAAACAAGAAGAAGAAAATAAAGAGGCCTTAAGAATTAATAAGAGTGCAAAAGTAAATAAGCATCATATCAACTTTTTTAATAAATGGTGGAAACTAAGCTATGGAAGAGAAGATTTATTCAAAGAACTTGGAAGTATAAATCGGTTTATTGCTCTGCCAGAATATAGCAAGAGGCCCACATTTGAGTTTGTTTCAACAGAAATAAATCCAAATGCAAAGCTTATTGCATTTTGCTATGATGATTATTATTCGTTTGGTATAATTCAATCATTGCCACATTGGAAGTGGTTAGTAGAAAAAGGTTCAACACTTGGACATGATACTTGTAATTATACCACCAACACCGTTTGGGACACATTCCCCTGGCCGCAAACTCCCACCGAAGCACAAATAAAAAAAGTAGCTGCTGCTGCCAGGGCATTGCATACAGAAAGAACAGCTACTCTCAAAAAACACAATATGAGCCTCCGGGATTTGTATCGCTTATTAGAACAGCCCGGTAAAAATCCTATCAAAGATTTACATGCAGCATTAGACAAGGCGGTGCTGGAAGCTTACGGTTTTAGTGATAAGGAAGATATACTGTCGCAATTGCTGGCCCTCAACTTATCTGTGGCAGAAAAAGAAAAGAAAGGCGACCAAGTGCAGCCACCGGGTTTACCGGATTTTGTAAAAGATAAAGAAACCTATGTAAGTGATGAATGTGTACGGTTTGAATGGGAGTAAAGTTAATTAATGAAAGTACCAGAGCCCATATGGCTTTATCGCATCACCCATATTTACAATATGGTGCATGACCTGCTGCATGGTTTATTTATTGCTAAATCTCCCGGTGCAAATCCTGATTACCTTCAGATAGGAGATAGTAGTTTGATTGATTACCGGAAAGAAATTACTGCCCCGGACCCGCCCGGTGGCACTTTATCGGATTATATTCCATTTTACCTGGGGCCACGGTCTCCCATGCTTTTCCAGGTAGCCACCGGTTGGGAAGATATTCAACAATACCCGCAGGAAGACATTATTTATTACATCAGCTCGGTACCGGTCATCAAAGAACATAAATTAGAATATTTTTATACGGATGGCCATGCCCGTAGTTCAACAAGTATTGCTTATACAACTGATGCTGATTTTGAAAAGCTTGATTGGAATGCTATCTACGCTGCTAACTGGAGAAGTGATGAAACTGACCTGCGCCGCAAAGAAAAAAAACAATCAGAGTTTCTGGTTAAGCATCATGTGCCGGTCAGTTGTATTCAGTATATTAGTGTGTATAATAAAACAGCAGAGCAAAAAGTATTAGCTTTGCTGGAGAAGCAGCAAATAAAAATACCGGTTCGCATTAGCCCCCAAAAACTCTATTATGATCACCTATAAAACAGGCAATTTACTGGATGCTCCTGTGCAGGCATTGGTAAACACCGTAAATACGGTAGGTGTAATGGGTAAGGGTATTGCTTTGCAGTTCAAAAACACTTTTCC
>JANORJ010000582.1:0-1655 GCA_031415255.1 Chitinophagaceae bacterium
AACAAAGGCGTTGTTTCAAAAGATATCGTTCTTTATATTCTTGCACAAATTTCTGCAAGTGGTGCAACTGGCTATGCTGTTGAGTTTGCAGGTTCTGCAATCCGTTCATTAAGTATGGAAGCAAGAATGACAATTTGCAACATGAGTATTGAAATGGGGGGCCGCTGTGGATTGATTGCTCCGGATCAAACAACGTTTGATTATATAAAAGGAAGAGAATTTGCACCACAGGGTGAAGCATGGGAAAAGAAAGTTGCGCAGTGGAAACAATTGTATTCTGATAGCGATGCAACATTTGATAAAGAAATTTTTATCAAGGCAGAAGATATTGAACCTATGATTACGTATGGAACTAATCCCGGAATGGGCATTGGTATTTCAGAAAAAATCCCCACAACTGAAACGATAAACGAAAACGATAAATCTGGTTTAGCAAAATCGTTGGCCTATATGGGATTGCAGCAGGGTGTTGCCATCAAAGGACAAAAAATTGATTATGTATTTATCGGTAGTTGCACCAATTCAAGAATTGAAGATTTGCGAATGGTAGCATCATTTGTAAAAGGAAAACATAAGGCGGATGGTGTAGAAGTATGGATTGTTCCCGGAAGCAAACAAGTGGAGGCAATGGCTATTGAAGAAGGCATTGATAAGATATTTCAGGAAGCTGGTTTTGTATTACGTCAGCCAGGTTGCAGTGCTTGTTTGGGAATGAATGAAGATAAAATTCCGGCAGGAAAATATTGTATCAGTACCAGCAACAGGAATTTTGAAGGAAGACAAGGAGCCGGAGCCAGAACATTATTAGCAAGTCCATTGACTGCAGCAGCGGCGGCTATCACAGGTTTTGTAACTGATGTAAGAGACTTGTTGAATTAACAATTAATAATTACTGATGTCTAAACCATTAAATATAGTAAAGAGTAGGTTTGTTCCTATCAATATTGAGAACATTGATACTGACCAGATCATACCTGCCCGTTTTCTAAAGGCAACTACTAAAGACGGTTTCGGTAAAAATCTTTTCCGGGATTGGCGATATTATAATGATGATGAATCAAAAACAAGAGCTGACTTTCCATTGAATATGTCGCAGTTTGATGGTGAGATATTAGTTGCCGGAAAAAACTTTGGTTGCGGTTCTTCGAGAGAACATGCGGCATGGTCTATCCTTGATGCAGGTTTCCGTGTAGTAGTATCCAGTTTCTACGCTGATATTTTTAAAAACAATGCGTTAAACAATGGCGTACTGCCAATACAAGTAAGTGATGCTTTTTTGCAACGGATTTTTCTACAGGATAACAACACAGAACTAACAGTTGATTTGGAAAAACAAACCATCACCATTAATTCTACCGGCGAACAGGAGCATTTTGATATTAACAGCTATAAGAAAACTTGCTTGCAGAACGGTTATGATGATATTGATTATTTATTGAGTATAAAAGAAGACATACAACAATTCGAAACAGAAAAGCTTTGAGTACTGAATGTGAGCTACGAGTTAAGGTCTCGTAACTCGTAGCTCACAACTCGCAGCTCAACAAAAGAAAAATAAAAATTAAGAAACATATTGCAGTAATAGAAGGTGATGGTATAGGTCCAGAAGTAACCCAACAATCCATCCGAGTGTTGAATGCCATAGAAGAATCATT
>JANORJ010000583.1:0-3269 GCA_031415255.1 Chitinophagaceae bacterium
GGTATATCTTGTTCCGGCATTTGCTGGTCTGGGTGCACCACACTGGAATCAATATGCAAGAGGAACTATTTTTGGATTAACAAGGGGCAGCAGCAATGCACATATTGCAAGGGCAGCGTTGGATAGTATTGCTTATCAAACATACGATGTGTTGAAAGCAATGGAGGCCGATTCAGGAATCAGCATTGCAGAATTAAGAGTGGATGGTGGTGCCACAGTGAATAATCAATTGATGCAATTTCAAAGTGATATATTAAATACGAAAGTAGTTCGGCCAAAAATTACTGAGACAACAGCATTGGGTGCTGCTTACCTCGCTGGTCTTGCGGTTGGGTATTGGAAAAATGTGGGAGAGATACAAGAGCAATGGCAAGTGGATAAACAATTTTCTCCGGCAATGGATGATGCGAAAAGAAATGAATTGGTGAATGGTTGGCAGCGGGCAGTGAAAGCTGCTGTTGCATGGGCGGATGCTAAATAAACAAACGCCGATGTCACCCTGAGCTTGTCGAAGGGTGACTAACAAACCGATGATGTCACTGTAAGCCACGCTTCGATAAACTCAGCCTGACAAAGATCGCCGATGTCGCCCTGAGCTTGTCGAAGGGTGACTTAAACAAATTAAACTAAACAAAAAATGAAAACAGGTCACAACTACTATGTATATATTGCCCAATGTAAAGATGGATTTTACTATACAGGAGTGACAAATGACCTGGAAAGAAGATTGTGGGAACACAATACCGGCTACAATGAAAGTTGTTTTACTTTTAAAAAAAGGCCGGTTGAGTTAAAATATGAAGAACATTTTCATGATATTAATAATGCCATTGCCTGGGAGAAACAACTAAAAGGCTGGTCAAGAAAAAAGAAAGAAGCATTGTTTAACAGAGATTGGGAGGAAATAAAAAAACTAGCTAAATCGAAAGCGAATAATAATATGTCCTGAATCCCCTTTTATCACCTTTCGATAACCCTTCGATAAACTCAGGAGGACATTACTCAGGGTGACAAAAGGGGCCGACTGCAACCATTCAATAAGCTGCAATGAACCGTCGACACATGATACAACAATTAGAGTCCCAACTCGAATGGGATATCTGTATCATTGGTGGTGGCGCTACTGGCTTAGGTACAGCATTAGATGCAGCCTCCAGAGGATTCAAAACGGTTTTATTTGAGCAACATGATTTTGCCAAAGGCACTTCATCCCGGAGTACCAAGTTGGTACATGGTGGTGTTCGTTATTTGCAGCAGGGCAATATCAAACTGGTAATGGAAGCATTGAGAGAAAGAGGTTTGTTGTTGCAGAATGCTCCTCACTTAGTACACAATCAAAAGTTTGTTGTTCCCAATTATAAATGGTGGGAAAAAACATTTTATGGCATCGGCCTGAAGATATATGATAAGATGGCGGGTAAATTAGGATTAGGCCCTTCTCAATTTTTATCCAAAGAAGAAACACTGGAATTAGCCCCTACACTCGACCCTGAGGATTTAAAAGGCAGTGTGCTATACCATGACGGGCAATTTGATGATGCAAGGTTAGCAATCAGTATTGCTCAAACAGCGGCGCAACATGGCGGAGTATTGCTTAATTATTTTCCAGTGGCAGGTTTATTGAAAATGAACAACAAAGTTTGTGGTGTGTGGGTAAAAGATTCGCTGACCGGAAAAGACTATGAAGTAAAAAGTAAAGTCGTCATCAATGCCACCGGCGTTTTTACTGATGTAATCATGAAAATGGATGATGCAAAACATGAAAGCATCATCAATCCCAGCCAGGGAATACATTTGGTAGTTGATAAGGAATTTCTACCGGGTGATACTGCTATTATGATTCCTAGAACAGATGATGGCAGGGTGTTATTTGCTGTTCCCTGGCATAATAAAATTGTATTGGGAACAACGGACACACCTGTCGCTACTATATCAGAAGAACCAGTTCCGCTGCAGGAAGAGATAGAGTTTATCTTAAAACATATTGGTCGCTACCTGAGCAAAGACCCGAAACTGAGTGACGTAAAAAGTATGTTCGCCGGATTGCGGCCATTGGTAAAAGGCAAAGCAAAAAAAACCGCCGCTTTATCAAGAGACCATTTAATCAGCATCGGCAATTCCGGATTAATAACCATTACCGGTGGCAAGTGGACCACTTACAGAAAGATGGCAGAAGATGTGGTGGATATCTCAATGAAAACTTTTGATTTACCCGACAAACCATGTGTAACAAAAGAACTGAAACTGAACGGGCATGATAAACCTGTAACTCCTGCGGAAATAACATCTTTAAATAACGAAGAATTAAAAGCTATCGTTGCAAAATCGGTACAAGAAGAAATGTGCATGACCGTGGAAGATTTTTTATCAAGAAGAACGAGGCAGTTATTACTTAATGCTAACGATGCAATCAAAGCTGCTCCTTTGGTAGCTAAACTGATGGCTTCTGCAATGAACAAAGATGAACATTGGATGAAAGAACAAATCAATACCTTTAATGACATTGCAAACAACTACAAACTATAAACTAAAAACTTATGAGTCCTTTCTTAGGTGAATTTGCCGGTACTGCTTTACTCATCATCATGGGGTGCGGTGTAGTGGCCAATGTTCTTCTTACCAATACAAAAGGCCAGAATAGTGGATGGATAGTTATAACATTCGGTTGGGCAATGGCTGTCTTCCTTGGAGTGTATGCCTCGACCAGTTTGGGCGGGAGCGGCCATTTAAATCCGGCTATTACCATAGCACTCACGGCATTTGGTGATTTTGATTCATCGTTATTACCCACTTATATCGCTGCACAGTTTGGCGGTGCTATTGTTGGGGCATGCATCGCCTGGCTGGCCTACAAACAACATTTTGATATAACAACTGATGCAGATTTAAAGATGGCGGTGTTTTGTAACTCTCCTGCTATTCGCAATGTGGGATATAATCTTATAACCGAAATCATCGGCACATTTATACTGACCTTTGGTGCATTAGCCATGTCAAAACCAAGTGCAACATTGGGAACATTAGATGCTTTACCTGTTGGTTTGTTAGTATTAGGTATTGGTTTATCATTAGGCGGGCCAACAGGTTATGCAATTAACCCAGCCAGAGATTTAGGGCCACGCATCGCCCATTTTATTTTACCCATACCGGGAAAAAGAAATAGTGATTGGAGTTATAGTTGGATACCGGTGGTGGGGCCTGTTATTGGGGCTTTATTGGCTGCTTATCTTTTTAAATTGCTGTAATATGAAAACGATTCTAATATTGCT
>JANORJ010000584.1:0-5600 GCA_031415255.1 Chitinophagaceae bacterium
GTACATTTCTAAAAACCACGGAGCCGCAAAAGCACCAATCCATACCAGAATGATAAATATCTTGGCAACAATTGAAAGGTCTTGTATCAGGTGACGGTGCAGCAGGCTTTGTATGGTAGTCATTATCTTTTCTTCTTTCGCATCAAATTCATAAGGCGGGGAAGGGGCTACATCTTTATATGCCGGATGTTCTGCTATTATGATGTTTCTGATTTCCCAATAGTCTTCGTCCGGCAAGTCTTCATAGGATTTATCCATATCAATTTCACTATCCTGAACTTTTTTCTCCAGCGATTTTAATTTTGTATCACCAAACATCCGCAGTATCATCATCAAAGGAAAAAGTAGCAGGGCATAAAAGGGTTTTGGCCCACCATAAATGGCAAACCAAATCATAAAACCAATGGAAAGAAATACAAATACTTTGCTCACCCAGCTTTCTTCGTCTAAGAAAACCCTGTTGAGCAATTGCCCGCCATCCAATGGATAAACCGGTAAAAGATTGATAAGGTTTAATAATATAAATGATAAAGAAATAGTGTAAAAAGACAAACCGGCTAATGAAAGCTCTGGATTTTTTTCATATAGAAAATATAAAGCAATACCAATAACAATACCTGGTAGTGGCCCTGCCAGTAAAATAATGGCTGATTCTTTTTGCGACACCTCTCTTTTACTACCGGATACATAAGCCCCCAGCAGCGGAATAAAAAATATGCCAAGGTCTTTGTACTTGAAAAATTTCATGGCAAAAAAATGGCCTAACTCATGAATCATTACAATAGCGGTGATGAGCAATAGAATTTTATAGCTTGGAAAAATATAATAGCCCAGTATTAAATAAGCTGCCAGGCTCATAAAAGAACGAAGCCATACATTGGATGGTTGTTCCTGTTTTTCAAACTTAGGGGGGTAGGTAAATTCTGCTGTTGAGGCAGTCGTCACATTGTTCTCCATTTCCGGCAAAGGCTCAGCAAAATTTTCCATCGGGTAAAATTAACCAAAATAGGATTGTAGTTTCTCCAGCAGTTGTGCAGGCATGGTGGTTCGTTTCATTCCATGGGCTTCCATAAAGTATAAAATAATTTTACCTACGGCTAGCAACTCACCTTTTTCATTAAACACTTCATGATGAAATTCTATTTTATGATGAACAGGTAATTCTTTGAGTATCGTTTTTACCGTCAACAAGTCGTCATATTTAGCTGGGCGCAGATAGCGGCAATGCACATCAATTACGGGCATTATCACACCCATCTTTTCCATGTCGGCATAGGTATATCCCAACTCCCGGATAGATTCTGCCCTGGCTGATTCAAAATAGGGAAAAAAATTGCTGTGATATACTACACCCATTTGGTCTGTTTCAGCATATCGAACTCTTATTTGTGTACTGGTGGTAAACATGTTTATTTGTTTTCGGTATCGGAATCAAAACTTAGTTCATCAACTTCTTTATTGCGTACTAACCAATTACTGATGTCTTTTGAAAAGAAGATAACTACAGATGCAACGATAACTTGAATTGCAGCCAGTTTAAACTGATGACTGCCAACAAAATTTGTAGCGCTATTGTCGGGCTGGCGTCGGCCAATCTGGTCTTTAAAGCTTTCGAATAAGTAAAGAATTATTTCAGGAATTTGTGTTATTATAGTAACCAAACAAATGCCGATAAGTATTACTTGTAGCAAAGCCTTTTTACCAATTTTTATCGGAAAAGTTTCATCCCCGCCTGTGCCGTGAAAATAAGTTGCTAGCTGGCCGCTCCTCCGTATCAACTGCACAAAACATACGGCATAAATTACAACCATAAAGATGGTAGGCAATATCACTTCAAAAATGCCCTCTGTCATTCCCTGCAGGCTATAAAAAATTTGCACTAAAGCAGTAAAAATGCCTTCAAAAAATTTATAGCCGAAGATGAGGGCTATAGTTATGATTCCCCACTCTATTAGTTGTACCCGTTTCATGCAGCGGAAGATAATAACTATTTTCCTATCAGCCTGCTCATTACGATTTTTCTAAGAACAGCTAAAATTTGTAGAAATAACAGCATAAACCATTGAAGAATCTATGGAATCCTGATAAAATGTTAAACCCCTCACAACTTGTTACTTATCCACACCTGTTTGGAATGATGTTTGGTCTTAGCTGAAATAATTTGAATATTCGCAACGTTAATCCACCATCGGTTTAAAGGACAAATTCAATGAAGAATCAGAGTTTATTAATCATAGCCATTTTACTCAGCGTTTCCACCTTTTCTCAACAGACCCGTTATTATGCTGACCCTGAGTCAAAGTTCAAAGAAGCAAAAGAGTATTTTCAAAAAGACCAATTCAGTCTTGCCTATCCGCTGTTTAAAGAATTGAAACAGTCTGTAAGGGAAACGGATAAGGCTAATACAGCCATCACCGTACAGGAAATAAATTATTATACCGTTGTTTGTGCATTAAAACAGGGAGAAGGAAGGGCTGAAACCGAAGCACAAGAATATATTGATGTAGAAAAAAATACAGCAAGAACTCAGATGATGAGCTATCATTTGGGAGAGTACTATTTCCGCCAGCAAAAATTTACAGAAGCTGTTCAATTATACGAGCAGGCTAATATTGCCAACCTTAGTAACCGGGAAATTGCCGATCTGAAATTTCACCAGGGGTATGCTTATTTTAATTTGCAGCGTTTTGCGGAAGCAAAGCCTTTATTTAACAGCATCCGCACCATTAAGGACGACCCGAACTATATGGGTGCAAATTATTATTATGGCTTTCTTGCTTTTCGAGATGGTCAGTATGGTGAAGCATTAGAAGCATTTAAGATAGTAGAGAATGAAAAAGATTACGGTACAGTTGTTCCGTATTACATTGCTCAGGTATATTATATACAAGGAAAAAAGGATGAAGCTATTTCATATATTCAAAACAAATTACAATCAGGCAGCAGTTCTCAATACTACGACCTGGAATTAAAACAATTGATTGGTCATGCCTATTTCGAGAAAAAGGAATATACTAAGGCATTGCCATATTTAGAAGATTATGTAAGCCGTTCCAAAAAAGTTCGTCGGGAAGATTTGTATGAACTGTCTTATAGTTATTACCAGAACAATAAATTAGCAAAAGCAATTGAAGGATTTAAACAATTAAGCGGCAAGGATGACTCACTGAGCCAGCATGCTATGTATTTACTAGGGGATGCTTATTTGAAAACAGGACAGAAATCGAATGCAAGAAATGCTTTCTTGTTTTGTTCTTCCAATAGCAGCAACGCTGAACAAAAAGAAATTTCCAAATATCAGTATGCTAAGCTTTCCTACGAGTTGGGTTACCAAGATGAAGCATTGAACAGTCTGAGTGCTTTTCTGGCCGATTATCCGGCTTCCACTTATAATACTGAAGCAAAAGAATTAATGATAGATGTGTTGGCTAACACTAATAATTATAAAGATGCACAGGCCATGCTGGAAGGTTTAACCAAGCCATCAGAAAATGCGAAACGACTTTATCCAAGAATCTTATATGGCCGGGCTACTGAATTAATTAACGATGGCCGGTTAGCTGAAGCAGATGCATTATTGGATAAAGCATTGGCTGATAAAAACAATGGCTCTATTCTTCCGTTATTAAATTTTTGGAAAGGTGAACTGGCTTATCGCAACAATAAATTAGACGACGCCATTAAATATTATCATGAATATGTGAATGGTGGTTCTCCCACAAGTGGCGAAGCTAATGCCACTAATGCCCGTTATAATCTTGGCTATTCTTATTTAAGAAAAGAAAACTATCCTGTTGCCGTAACTTATTTTGAACCACTTGGAAGAAATCCTTCGTTGAGTTCTAATTCGTTTACACAAGATGCTTATATCCGCACTGCCGACTGCTATTTTATGCAGCGAGATTATACAAAGGCAAAAACAATGTATGATAATGTAATTAAGTTTTCTTGGCCTGCAGAGGATTATGCAACGTTTCAAAATGCGATGCTGGCCGGTGTAAAAAGCCCGAAAGACAAGATTACATTGATGAATACGATGATAAGGAAATTTCCTACATCATCATTGGTAATAGATGCTAATATGGAAATTGCCAATACCTACATGAGTGATGAAAAATTTGGCGAAGCAATACCTTATTTAAGAGCGGTGGCCAATACAAGTGGCAATGCCAGCTTAGTGCCACAGGCTTATTTAAAAATGGGAACGGCTTATTACAATCTAAATAATAATGCAGAAGCCTTAAAACAGTTTAAAATATTAGTAGATAAATATCCTAATTCGCCGGAAGCAGAAGATGCGTTGGATAATGTAAAAACAATTTATATAGAAGATGGCAAGCCGGATGAGTATGCAGTGTTTATGCGGGATGCCGGTCGTCCGTTGAGTGTAAGTACGGAGGATTCGCTGACGTATGCTGCCGCCGACAAACAATATGATGACCAGAAAATAAATGAAGCATTAGCCTCTTTTAATAATTACCTGCAAAAATTTCCGATTGGGGTGTATGCGTTGGATGCAAATTTCAACAAAGCCGAAATATATAATTCAAAAAAAGATTGGAATAATGCACTAGTGGGGTATGATGCCGTAGCAGCAAATGCACCCAATCAATATGCCGAAAGAGCTGTACTTACTGCCGCTAGAATTAATTTCTTTGAATTGAAAAATTATGCAAGGGCAGAAAATTATTACATCCAGCTAAAACAAATTACCGCTAGCCAGGAAAATAAATTAGAAGCCATGCGGGGATTATTGCGTTGCCAATACCAGCAGGAGAAGTGGGCAGAGGCGGTGGAGAATGCAAAAGAATTGACCGAATCAAAAGGAAGCAGTGCAGATGATAAAACTTTGGCCAATATGGCAATTGGAAAATCATACCAAGTGAATGGGCAATATGATTTGGCGATAACTAATTTCAAATCGGTGGTGCAATTAAATAAAGCAGCACTGGCAGCAGAAGCCCGGTATGAAATTGCCAATTGCTGGTTGCGGGTCAACAAGCTGAGTGAGGCAGAGAATGCGGCTTTTGAAACAATTAATAAATCGGGTTCGTATGATTTCTGGATAACAAAAGCTTACATCCTGTTGGGAGATATTTATTTTAAGCAAAAAGATTATTTCAATGCTAAGGCTACTTTTCAAAGTGTTGTTGATAATACCATCAATGCAGAATTGAAAAGTGAAGCACAATCCAAACTGGCTCAGGTTACTGATGAAGAAGGTAAGTCTAGTAAGGTTAATAATTAATAAGCCAATCCGCCGTGGCGGAGCTCATAGTAATTAGTGAAAAAGTTTGAAAGCGATATAAATAAAATGATAATGACAAAACAGTTTATATATAAAATATTTTTTCTTGGAGCCTGCCTTTTCTCCTTTGCTATTTCATTTGCTCAAAAAGATACAACCAAGAAGGGCGGTATTGATATTATTTCCAGCTTTAAGCCGGTACTACGGGAGGCTGCAAAAATTAATTTCAATGCATCACCGCCTTCTGCCGACACTACAAAAGCAAAATTGAACTACGATATTCCCAATCAGAATTTATTATTTGCTTATCAGCCGGGTTCATTAAAGCCGCTGGCAATGAATATTGATTCCG
>JANORJ010000585.1:0-2484 GCA_031415255.1 Chitinophagaceae bacterium
GGAAGTTGTTTGCTGTGTTTATTCGCTCGATTCTAAAATGGCTCGAATAAACCGTTTCCTAATTATGAACGAAGAAATAATTTTTTGTCAACCCAAGTCTCCGCAGGGATTCAGCGTAACCCTTTACTTATTAAACTTTCAGCTTGCAATCTCACTCTGTACCCTCCGGCCATAGCCGTTGCTTCACCAAATAAACAATAACACCCGCCACTGCTATCAAACTACCCCATAATGCAAACCACCCGGTAGAAATAAATAAGAATATCCAGATAGCAATGGAGATGATAACCGGCAAGGGGAACAACCACATTTTAAAAGGCAATTCTTTTGTGCCAAATTTTTTTCTAAGTAACGACACTCCTACTCCCTGCGCCATAAACTGTATTACTATCCGCATGGCAAGGATAGAACTGATAACATCGGATAAACGAAATAGTAAACTGAATCCAAAACCCAATGCACATAAAAAAATCAGCGATACATAAGGAAAGTTTTTTCTCGGGTGCAGTTTGGCAAATGGCTTAAAGAAATTTCCATCTACCGCTGCGGCATACGGCACTCTTGAATAACCCAACACCACGGCAAACAAAGAAGAAAAAGCGATACAAAGAATCAGCACTGTAACAATAACTGCTGCCTGATTGCCATAAATTAATTGCATAAAAGTACTGACCAAATATTTATCATCGGACTTCACCGTCTGCCAGGGTATTACTCCCATCACACTTATGTTCATCAGCAAATACAACGTAGAAATGCCAATGATGGAAATAAAAATACTGCGGGGAATATTTTTGCCGGGGTTCTTTATCTCCCCACCCAAATGACAAACATTATAATAACCGAGATAGGCATAAACTGTTTTTACAGATGCATGTCCGATAGCACCCCAAAAAGCATAGGTAAAAAAAGATTCATTACTCGTTGGTAAAATTTTTACAGGGTGTTGTTGCGCCATCAATCCGCTAACGATAATCCAGATAATAGTTAGCACAACAATACTTCCCATTACCACCGAAATTTTTCCAATGGTTTCTATTTTTCGATACAATAATAAAAAAACAAGTATTACCAATCCACCGGATACAGCTTTTTGTTGCCATACTTCTAATGGAACGATATAAGTAAGGTATTGAGCAAAACCAATAGCGGCTGATGCCACCACCAAAGGAGCTTGAATGGATGTTTGCCATACATATAAAAAACTCATCAGTTTGCCGCCCTTTTCTCCAAATGCAATGCGATGAAAATTATACGTACCACCAGCCAACGGATATTTAGCTCCTAGCTCACTCCACACCATTGCATCCATAAAAGCGGTAAAGGCGCCGAATATCCAAGCCCAGATAAATAAACCACTATCAAATTGTGCCACTACAAACGGCATTACTACAAAGGGGCCAATGCCTACCATGTCTATCATGTTGATAGAAGTAGCCTGAAGGAGATTTATTTTGCGGTTGGTAAGCAAAAAAGTTTATGGTTTTTAGTTTGTGGTTTATAGTTGTGTCCTATAGTTTAAAAATCTTTACTGTTGCAAATGGCTATTTTACCAGAAAAGAATTTTGCTATACAATGTAATTTAAACCGCTTTCATTACAATATTGAAGGGATGTAATTAATATAGCTTACGAATTATGAAAAAACCTAGGGGTGACACTCTAATCATATGCCCACCAGAATTTGAATTTAAAATTGAGTTTTTGACTTTTAATTTTTAAGACTCCTCATAGCCCGAAGGGCTTAAATCTGCATAGCCCCGATTGTAAATCGGGGATTACAAATAACCGAGTTACGCCGAACCCTGAAAGGGTTCAACAAATAATTAAAAAATATTTTATTTCGAATTCAATTTTAAGCCCTGTGGAATTACAGCTTTGCAAACGCCGTGATCCCATCCACCAGCACATCCAGATTCTTAGTCGTAGTATAAACATTTGGCGTTACTCTTACTCCTTTTATATTTTCCCATTCTATACCAACTGTATGCACTTTATATTTATCCAAAAGAAATGAATCCAATTCTCCGGCCTTCTTTCCTTCTACCAGCACATTACCAATAGCACAGCCGAACTTCGGATGCATAGAGGTGTTCAATTTTACTTTGGGGATGTCTTTTACTTTTTCCATCCAGTAATTCTTAAGGTAGTGCAGCCGTTTTTCTTTTCTTTCGCTGCCAATCATTTCATGAAATTCGATGGCTTTACCTATGGCCTGTTCAATATAAAATGGTCGTGTGCCAAGAGCTTCAAATTTTCTGATGTCATCTTTCAAAGGGTTTTCGCTGGTAGCGAACATCGGGTAGATAGTTCTTATTTTTTCTTTCCTTACATACAACATGCCGCTTCCTATTGGCGCATATAACCATTTATGCAAACTGGCAGCAAAATTCCCGATTTGGATGCGGATTATTTTGCTGCCAGTTTGCATAAATGGTTATATGCGCCGATCGGAAGTGGAATGCTGTATGTGAGAAAAGAAAAA
>JANORJ010000586.1:0-6170 GCA_031415255.1 Chitinophagaceae bacterium
GATAACTTTACCGCAATAAATAGGACGAATTTTACGATTTTTAGTTAAATACATTGCTATTGAGTTGCTTAGTGAGGATATTGTGTGCTGTTTTTATACTGATTTCATATATCGGGGGTTATGCTCAACTTCCCATTGCTAATACTGTCACCAGTAATCTCCGTCAAAAGACATTAAAAGTAGAGGCAGACAGTTTAAAGATTGATACAATCAGCATCGTTCCCAACACTTTTTCAGTTGCCTATATTTCACCATCCGATTACCGGCTTGACTTTGTAAAAGCAATGCTTTACTGGAAAAAGAAACCTTCATCGGAAACGGTTATTATTACTTACCGGGTATTTCCATTTCACCTTAACCCGGTGGCGCAGCGAATGAGCTTTGACAGTGTGATGAATAATTTTTATGTAAAGCCTTTTGAATTTAATAGCGGATTAACCAATGCACAACGGGGCATCTTCGACTTTGGAACTATGAAAGCAGAGGGAAGCTTTGGCCGGCAGATTGGTTTTGGTAACCGGCAGGATGCCGTATTAAATTCAACGCTGAACCTGCAATTGAGTGGCATGCTTGGCGATAGTATTGAAATACAGGCGGCTATTACCGATAACAATATTCCAATACAGCCAGATGGTAACACACAACAGTTAAATGAGTTTGACCAGATTTTTCTCCAATTTAAAAAAAGGAATTGGCAGCTAAATCTCGGCGATATTGATATTCGTCAAAATCAGAACTACTTCTTAAATTTTTATAAACGATTGCAGGGTGTATCTTTTCAAACCACTAACCGCCTTACAAAAGATATTAATTCAAAAACATTAGTAAGTGGTTCTATTGCCAAAGGAAAATTTACTCGAAATTTTATTGACGCTTTAGAAGGAAACCAGGGGCCTTATCGCCTTAGAGGAGCCAATGGAGAGATATTTTTTATTGTGTTGGCGAATACAGAACGGGTTTTTATTGATGGTCAGTTGCTGCAGCGGGGGGAGGATCAGGATTATGTAATTAATTATAATTCTGCCGAAATCAGTTTTACTCCCAAGCGGATGATTACAAAAGACAGCCGCATCCAGGTGGAGTTTGAATATGCTGATAGAAATTTTTTAAATGCCAACTTATACCTGTCGCAGGAATTTGAGATTAGCCAAAAATTAAAAATTCGTTTCGGGGCTTTTAATAACAGTGATGCAAAAAATTCTGCTATCAACCAAGTGTTAGATCCTAAACAAAAACAATTTCTTTCCAACATTGGAGATAGCATTCAGCAGGCACTTTATCCCGCTGCTACGTTAGACACTTTTGCTGTGGGAAAAATATTGTACGAAAAGATATACATCGGCATTGATTCTTTTTATCAATACTCTACTAATCCTGCATTGGCAAAGTACAGTTTATCATTTGTGGAAGTGAAGCAGGGCAATGGTAATTATGTTCCCGATTTTAACGGAGCCAATGGTAAAGTGTATAAATATGTGGCTCCCATTGCCGGCATTAAGCAAGGGCAATATGAACCAGTGCAGATATTAGTAACCCCAAAAAAACAACAAATCCTTAATCTCGGAATTGATTATACCATCAGCAAAACTACTTTACTAAAAGCTGAAGTCGCTACAAGTAATAATGATGTAAATACTTTTTCAGGAAAGAATAACGGCGATGACAGGGGATGGGCTGCTAAATTTCAACTGAGTAATGAAAAAATATTGCAGGCTGCAAAAATGCTGCAACTCAATACGGCTTTGGACTATGAATATGTGCAAAGTAAATTCAAGCCATTAGAACGGTTAAGAACGGTAGAGTTTTCGAGAGATTGGGGCTTACCATTTTCTCAATTGCCTGCCGATGAAAACATTATAAGGGCTACCGCCGGATTGAGGAATAAATCCAATCATTCACTTTCATATGGATTTATTAATTATCACCGTAGCGATAATTACAATGGGTTCCAAAATTCAGTATTACACACGGCTGATTGGAAAGGCTGGAAAGTAAACAACCAGTTTGTCATTACAAATTTCAATACCACCGGCGATAAAGGAATGTTTCTTCGCCCCGTTATTGATATAAGTAAACAGTTAAAGCAGATTAATAACTGGCGGTTGGGTCTTAAATATTCTATTGAAAAAAATGAAGTACGGAATAAAGCTGCTGATACATTGATTCCTTTTGCTTTTTCTTTTGACAGCTACTCCATTTATTTAAAGTCAGATGAAAATAAAAAAAATAAATACGGCATTACCTTTTTTACCAGGTCTGATAAATATCCTGTTAGCAAAGCTTTTGTTCGGGGAGACCGCAGCTTGAACCTTAACCTGCAAACTGAATTACTGGCTAATGCAAAGCGGCAGTTTTATCTGAATACTACTTTCCGAAAATTAAAAGTTTATAATGCGGTGGTATCAAAGCAAAAAGAAGATGAAACAATTCTTGGCCGGGCGGAGTACGTAATGAATGAATGGAAAGGATTACTGAATGGAAATGTTTTATATGAAGTAGGGGCAGGGCAAGAGCAGCGAAGGGATTTTGCTTACTTCGAAGTGCCTGCTGGCACCGGGCAATATGCTTGGATTGATTACAATGCCGATGGGGTGCAGCAATTGAATGAATTTGAACTGGCTGCTTTTGTTGATCAGGCAAAATTCATCAGGGTATTTACTCCTACTAATGAGTTTATAAAAGCCAATTTTATCACTTTCAATTATAGTTTTAATATCAATCCCCGTTCATTACTTACATCACCTGACCTAAAAGGGATAAAGAAGTTTTTATCAAAACTAAACCTTGTTACTTCTTTACAAACAAGTAAAAAATCAATTGCCAAAGGAACCTTTGAATTTAATCCCTTTAAGTACAATGTGAATGATACGGCATTGGTAACATTAAACACTACTATTTTAAACACTGTTTCTTTTAACCGGTTCAACAGTAAATGGGGAATTGATTTAAGTAATCTCCGGAATAATGCCAAGTCTTTACTTACCTATGGTTATGAAAGCCGCAAGCTGAATGACTGGCAGCTAAAATGGCGTTGGAATATCAGTAGGGCTTTTTCATTAACACTAAATAGCAAGAAGGGGGCTTCTGCACTTTATACTCCGCAATTTGCCAACAGGAATTATCAACTTTCTATTTACAATATAGAACCATTTGTAACATTTATCCGGGGTACTGCTTTCAGAATTGTTACCAGTTACAAGTTTGACAATAAAAAGAATCTGCCTTTATACGGCAATCAAAAATCCACTTCGCATTCTATTAACATTGAATCAAAATACAATATCCTTCAAAACAGTTCTATCAACGGGAAGTTCACCTTTAATACAATTGATTACAACGATCCGGTTAATGGAAACATTGCAAACACCACCGTTAGCTACATTATGCTTGATGGGTTGTTGCCCGGAAAGAATTATCTATGGTCGCTTGGGTTCAGCAAAAGATTATTAAATAATCTTGAATTGAATTTCAATTATGATGGAAGAAAATCTGGTACTTCTAAACCAGTGCATATTGGACGAGCGGCTATAACGGCTCTCTTCTAGACATTAAATCGGAAATGCATCACATCTCCATCTTTCACCACATATTCTTTTCCTTCTATACGTAGTTTACCTACTTCCCGGCAAGCAGCTTCTGATTCATATTTTATAAAATCATCGTAGCTGATTACTTCAGCTTTAATAAATCCTTTTTCAAAATCAGTATGAATAACACCGGCAGCCTGTGGTGCTTTCCAGCCTTCGTGTATTGTCCATGCTCTTACTTCTTGCACACCGGCGGTGAAGTACGTATAAAGGTTTAGCAATTTGTAAGCGGAGTGAATGAGCCGGTCTAATGCAGGTTCGGTCATTTTGTATTCCTCCATAAATAATTGCCTGTCTTCCAGGTTCTCCATCTCAGCTATCTGTGCTTCAATATTATTATTCATGATGATTACTTCCGCTTTCTCATTCTTAACAGATTCTTTTAATGCATCAGAAAATTTATTACCAGTGTGCATAGAGGGTTCATCCACATTGGCCACATATAAAACTGGCTTATCCGTTAACAAACAAAGATCAGCAATGGCATTTTTTTCTTCTTTGTCTAAATCTAATTCACGGATACTTTTTCCTTTTTCTAAATGGTCTTTACAACGTATCAATACTTCCAGCTCTGCTTTATACTTTGGTTCTAATTTTATTTGCTTCTCCGTTTTTGAAATTTTCTTTTCTACACTGTCAAGGTCTTTTAACTGTAGTTCTGTATCAATAATTTCTTTATCACTTATTGGGTTGATAGCACCTTCATCTCTAAGGATGTTCTCATCTTCAAAACAACGTATTACATGAATGATGGCATCTACTTCACGGATATTGCCGAGAAATTTATTACCTAAACCTTCTCCTTTGCTGGCACCACGAACAAGACCGGCGATGTCAACGATCTCAATTTGAGTAGGAACAATTCTGTCAGGAATAACTAATTCTGCCAATTTATTCATCCGGGGGTCTGGCACATCCACCAGACCTACATTGGGGTCAATAGTGCAAAAACGATAGTTACTTGCCTGTGCTTTAGCACTATTACTTACTGCGTTAAACAGTGTTGATTTTCCTACATTGGGTAATCCTACAATTCCTGCTTGTAATGCCATGTTGTGTGTATTGTTTGTTGTTTGTAGTCTATAGTTTGAGCCACTAAAATCACAAATGGCTTTAAAGGGCGGCAAAGATAAGAGAAATCAACCTTTATTAGGAGTGTAAATGCTTTAGCTAAAGTCCTTAACTTCAAACCGTAAACTATAAACAACAAACTTATTTATGGCTCTTAGTCGCATCTGGTCAGCCTTTATAATCATTGCTATTACTGTAGCAGGGTTCAAATTTTTTGCAGTGGATGGAAACCATCAAATTTTTACTCAAATGGTTATCAGCAAAAACGGGGATTCAGTTAAAGTGAAAGAGATGGCAATTGAAGCTGCAAATCCGTCAATTGTAAGAGGATTGGACACAATGCAACGGCTACAGCAGGGTAAATTGATTTATAAAAAAGAAGGAGATAAGATAATAGCCGTAAAAGCCCAGAAAGTAAATGGCATTATAGAAACTTGTAAAGATGCAGTGAACTTGTGCATTGGCTTAATTGGTATCATGGCTTTATTTATGGGTTTTATGACCATAGCAGAAAAAGCAGGTGGCATCCGTTTTTTGTCTCGAATCATTGGCCCGTTTTTTTCAAAAATATTTCCCGATGTTCCCAAAGGGCATGATGCACATGGCCACATGATGATGAATTTTTCCGCTAATTTATTAGGGTTAGATAATGCGGCCACTCCGTTTGGTATAAAGGCAATGGAAAGCCTCCAGGAATTGAATCCTGATAAGCAAAGAGCATCCAATGCACAAATAATGTTTCTATGCCTGCATGCATCGGGGCTTACGCTGATACCTGTCAGCATCATAGCACTTCGGGCAGGTGCTGGCGCAAAGAATGCGACCGATATTTTTATTCCTTGTATGATAGCCACCTTTGCTGCTACCATGGCTGCCATGATTATCGTATCCATCCGTCAGCGAATAAATTTGTTGCAACCCATTATTCTGGCCTGGGTGTTAGGTATTTCTTCCTTAATTGCTTTATTGGTAGTGTATCTAAAAAGTTTAGATAAAACTTCACTCGAATTCTTCTCCGGTTCATTTGGCAACGGCCTGTTGTTACTTATTTTATTGCTGATTGTTTTGGGAGGAGTGTATAAAAAGATTGATATTTTCACTTCCTTTATTGATGGAGCAAAAGGTGGTTTTGAAACTGCCGTACGCATCATCCCTTACTTGGTTGGTATGCTGGTAGCTATTAGTATGCTTCGTACTAGTGGCACATTTGATTATATTATTGAAGGAATGAAAAATCTCTTTGCAATGTTTAGAACTGACACAAGATTTGTAGATGGTTTGCCTACTGCATTGGTAAAGCCATTTAGTGGTGGTGGGGCAAGAGGTATGATGGTGGATACCATGAATACGTATGGAGCCGATTCTTTTGCAGGTCGATTAGCTTGTGTATTGCAAGGGTCTTCTGATACTACTTTTTATGTGATAGCCGTTTATTTTGGTGCGGTGGGTATAAAAAATACCCGGTATGCAATTGGTTCTATGTTGCTGGCAGATCTTGTGGGGATAATTACT
>JANORJ010000587.1:0-2420 GCA_031415255.1 Chitinophagaceae bacterium
ACCAACTTCGTATGGTGGGTAGGTATTGGTCATGCCGGAACCTTGATTTCTGCTATCTTATTACTCTTCCGCCAGGGATGGAGAACCGGTGTAAACCGTGCGGCAGAGGCGATGACAATTTTTGCGGTAATGTGTGCCGGCCAGTTTCCTATCTGGCACATGGGCCGTGTGTGGAATGCATTCTTCGTTCTTCCTTATCCAAATACAAGAGGTCCACTGTGGGTGAACTTTAACTCACCATTGCTGTGGGACGTATTTGCGATATCAACTTACTTCACCGTTTCTTTATTATTCTGGTACTCTGGTTTAATACCTGACTTGGCTACCCTGCGGGACAGAGCCAAAAAGAAATGGAGAAAAATGTTTTATGGTGTGGCGGCTTTCGGTTGGACAGGCAGCACCAAACACTGGCAACGTCATGAAGCACTTTCATTAGTGTTGGCCGGTTTAAGTACACCACTTGTATTATCAGTACACACTATTGTATCTTTTGACTTCGCCACATCCGTAGTTCCGGGCTGGCATACTACCATCTTTCCGCCTTATTTTGTTGCGGGTGCCATCTTCTCTGGTTTTGCCATGGTGCAAACACTGTTATTGGTTACAAGAAAAGTATTGGGCTTACAAGAATACATCACTTATGAGCACATTGAAGTGATGAATAAAGTTATTGTACTAACAGGTTCTATAGTAGGTATCGCTTACCTCACAGAGTTGTTTATGGCTTGGTATTCTGCACAGCCATATGAGAACTTTGCGTTTTTTGAAAACCGCTTGAATCTTAGCAGTCCTTATGGTTGGAGTTACTGGATTATGATGGGATGTAACGTATTGTCACCACAAATTTTCTGGTTCCGCAAAATGAGAAGGAATCTGGTGCTTACATTCTTCATGTCTATTTTGATAAACATTGGTATGTGGTTCGAACGTTTTGTAATTATCGTTACCTCTGTGTACCGTGACTACTTGCCAAGTGCATGGAGTACCTATTACACACCAACAATTTGGGAGGTTGGATTTTATTTGGGAACATTCGGCTTGTTCTTCACCTGCTATTTCCTGTTCTCCAAATTCTTCCCGGTAATTGCAATAGCAGAGATTAAACATATATTGAAAAGAAGCGGTGAAAACTTTAAAGAGAAAATGGATGTAGTGGAAGTTAAGGATACTGATAAGTTTGCCCATGATGAGACGCATGATCATTAAAAGAGAGAAGCTACAAGCCGTTAGCTGTGAGCTACGAGCCGGTAGATATTGAAAGAATAAAATGGTTTTAAGGTTTCTTTCCGCCGGTTGGCGGATCGAAACTCGCAGCTAAAAGCTAAACAATGAGTGTAAAAAAATTTGTAACAGGTAGTTTTTATGACGAAGCAGTATTATTTCCTGCCGTAAAAAAGACCCGTCGTGCCGGGTATAAAATTCATGATGTCTTTACGCCATTTCCTATTCATGGACTGGATAAAGCAATGGGTTTGCGGGATACGAGTCTTCACACAGCTGGTTTTATTTATGCTATCACCGGTACGGCAACAGCTGTTGGTTTTATTACCTGGGCATTAACGGTGGACTGGCAAATTAACTTTGGTGGTAAACCATTCTTTGCACTACCTGCCTGGATTCCTATCACCTTTGAGTTAACCGTATTGTTTGCTGCGGTAGGAATGGTGCTTACGTTTTGTTACCTGTGTCAATTGGCACCGTTTGTTAGAAAAGATCATTTTAATCCCCGTTCTACAGACGACACATTTGTAATGGCATTGGAATGTACAGATAAAACGAATGATGCTGAAGCAATAAGTTTTTTACAAAGCATAGGCGCAGTAGATGTGCAGGTACAATATAAAGAAACTGGTTGGTGGCTTGGACGATATGATAAAGACACCAAACGATTTGAAAGAAAAGAAGAAGCTGGTCATTAATAATAATAATTAACGGATGATGAAAAAATTCTGGATAATATCTGTGTTGACGGTGATAGTGGCAGGCATGATGAGCTGTAACAAAGTTCGCCGCAGCCCCGGCCGTGTCTATATGCCGGATATGGCCTATAGCCGTGCCTATGAAACGTATTCGTCAACTGAAAACTTGCAGCAAAAAGGTATTCATTACAATAGTATGCCGGTAAACGGAACAATTGCTCGTGGCGATATGCCAGCTTATGAATTACAAAATGATTCAGCGGGGTACGTCAATTCTAAAAATATCATTAATCCTCTTCCAGCTTTAGATGCCTTACAATTTAAGGAAGCGACAAGATTATACCTGATTAACTGCGGTATATGTCATGGAGAAAAGCTAGATGGTAATGGCCCGTTATGGAAAGATGGTAATGGTCCTTACCCTGCAGCACCAAGAAATCTTTTAACAGATCCTGTTGCTACTATGCCGGAAGGAACAATGTTCCATTCACTTACTTATGG
>JANORJ010000588.1:0-5618 GCA_031415255.1 Chitinophagaceae bacterium
GACAATAATAATTGTCCGGCTTTTATACCTACCTCCGCCCAATTGATTGCTAACAGATTCATAGTCGTTTATTATTTATAAAAAATACCGATAAATATAGGGGCTTTGTCTTGCTAATTATAAATAAGATTTATAGTTTAATTATATCGGCAGCGAAGTTACGGGCCTCACCATCGCTTTCAAAATATTCCTCCAGTGTGGGTTTCTCAATAAAAGGGATGTTTTGCATGGTTTTTTCTATCACATCCGTCATATCTAAAAAGTTGATACGGTTGCGCAGAAAGGCATACACGGCTACTTCGTTAGCAGCATTCATTATGCAAGCCAGATTGCCACCCCTGTTCAATGCATCCATTGCCAACGCCAAATTTCTGAATGTTTTAACATCCGGCTCTTCAAAATTTAGAGTGCTTACTTTCTTAAAATCATACCGGGGCAAATCATTTTTAACCCGCCGTGGAAACGCCATTGCATATTGAATAGGCAATTTCATATCCGGCAATCCCATCTGTGCTTTAATGCTCCCATCTTCAAACTGCACCATACTGTGAATGATGCTTTGCGGATGAATCACTATTTGAATTTGTTCTGGCTTCAGGTTAAACAACCATTTCGCTTCAATCATTTCCAGCCCTTTATTCATTAAGGTGGCGGAATCTATAGTAATTTTTGCACCCATGCTCCAGTTAGGATGTTGCAAAGCATGTTCTCGTTTTACATTAACCAAGTAATTAGGTTTGCGGCCAATAAACGGACCACCCGAAGCAGTAAGAATTATTTTTTCAATTTTGTTTCTCGTTTCTCCAACCAGACATTGAAAAATAGCCGAGTGTTCTGAATCAACAGGAATAATTGGCACCCGGCACTCTACTGCTTTTCGCATCACAATATCGCCAGCTACTACCAACGTTTCTTTATTAGCAAGTCCAATTGCTTTGCCATTTTCAATGGCTTTAAGCGTTGGTTTTAATCCTGCATATCCAACAATGCCGGCCAACATCATATCATAGCAATCCATCGCAGCTACTTCTTCTAATGCTTTTTCGCCGGTAAATACTTTGATATCGGTAGAAGAAAGAGCTTCTTTTACTTTAGTATATTTTTTTTCATCGCCGATAACTACCACATTGGGATTAAATTTTAATGCCTGTTGCACTAATAATTCGTCATTGGTTTGTGCTGTCAAAACTTCTGCAGAAAACATATCAGGATTGGCAGCTATTACGTCAAGGGCTTGTGTGCCGATGGAACCGGTAGAGCCAAATATTGCAATTCGTTTTTTAGGTATTTCTGAACTCATAAATTCTGTTTTTAATTATTAATTAATCCGCAGGATGCTGCGCATAATCATTAATTAATAATTTCCTGCAAAGTTAATTTTGACAATGCATCGGCGATTTTTCTGTCATTACTCAATCTTGGCACTTTATTCTGCCCGCCCAATTTACCAATTGATTTCATGTAATCAATAAATCCGTTTTTGCGAACCGGGGTTATTTTAAGTTGAGAAAGGATATTACCACCAATCAAATCATCGTAATACACATTTTTTTTCCGAAGCTGTTGGTCAAGCCGGGCAGCAAAGGCAGTAAGATTATGTGGTATATTTTCAAATTCCACAAACCATTCATGATAGGATTTCCCTTCGTCGCTGCTAACAAAAGGTGCCACAGTAAACTCTGTGATGTGTACATTCTCTTCCTCCGCTGCTCTTAGCATACTTGCTTCTACTTCTTCACCAATTACATGTTCGCCAAAGGCGGAAATAAAATGTTTGGTTCTTCCTGTTACAACTAAACGGTATGGGTCAACGGAAAGAAATTTTATAGTATCTCCTAAGTTATACCCCCAAAGACCGGCATTGCTATTTATTATCAGCGCATAGTTCTCTCCTACTTTCACATCTTTCAATGAAAACCTTGTTGGGTTTTCATTAAAAATTTCTCCAGCTGGAACAAATTCAAAAAAGATACCGCTGTTGGTATTCAGCAACAATCCTTCTGCCTCCTGCGAATCCTGAAAAGCAAAGAATCCTTCGCTGGCCGGAAACAATTCTATCGTATCAATCTTTCTTCCCACACTTTCCAGCAACTTCGCTTTGTAAGGTTCAAAGTTTACACCGCCTTGCACCATCACACTAAAGTTGGGAAATAATTCTCCTACTTTCTTTCCACTTCTTTTTATTAATTCATCAAAATACATCTGCATCCACGGTGGTATGCCACTAATTAGCGACATATTTTGATTAATCGTTTCATCAACAATCTTATTCAGTTTGGTTTCCCAATCTTCGATGCAATTCGTTTCATAAGATGGCATCTGGTTAGTACGAAGATATTTTGGCACATGATGATTAGCTATTCCACTTAATCTTCCGGTAGGTATGCCACCTACCCTTTCTAACTCTGGTGAACCAGATAGAAAAATCAACTTGCCATCGGCAAATTTGGTGTTACCCGTTTCTGCCATATAACAAAGAAGGGCATTGCGGGCAGTGTTGATATGATTGGGAATCGAATCTTTGGTGATGGGAATATATTTGGTACCGCTGGTGGTACCGGAGGTTTTGGCAAAATAAATAGGCTTGCCTTTCCAGAGCACATTGTGACGGCCTTCTTTAATTTTATCCACCCAAGGCCGCATTTGTTCATAATCCCGGATGGGAATGGCCTGTTGGTACTCCTCATAAGTGTTTACCTTATCTAATCCCGCATCCTTGCCAATTTCAGTGGTTCGCCCTATTTTAAGCTGATTTTTGAGAATATTTTCCTGGTCCGCCACGGCTGTGGTCATGCCTTTACGAATGCCCTTATATATATAGGAAGCGAAAGGTCTGGCTAAGAAAGACTTGATTTTCATACTTTATGCTGATAAAAAGCTAAAGGCGACCACAAATATAACGGATGGACGAGCAAAAGAGGGGCATTTTATGCTCAAACTTCGGCGCCACCCAGCTTTAAAGTTCAATGTAAATATCTTTTAATCCCCGTTTGCCTTTACAATTTTTATCCTTACCTTTGCCTCCCGAAAACCTGAGCTTAAAGTATGTTTAAGAGCCGAAGGTGAGGGACTAAATTTAAATAGTATGATAGCTGTAATAAAAGTAGCCGGACAACAGTATAAAGTAGAAAAAGATACGACTTTGTATGTACCCCGTGTAGAAGGTAAAGCAGGTGATAATGTAGCCGTTGAAGTTTTATTGGCTTCTGCCGATGGTACACTTTCTGTTGGTTCTGCTGTAACAACAAAAGTATTGGCAGAGATAGTTGACCAGGTAAAAGGTGATACCGTAATTGCTTACAAGCAAAAAAGAAGAAAAGGTTTTCACAAAAAGAAAGGTCATAGAACTGCGTACACAAAAATTAAAGTAACAAGTATTGCTTAATACAGTTTACTAATTAATTAATAACTCAATAAACTTAATACAATGGCACATAAGAAAGGTGAAGGCAGCGTAAAAAACAACCGGGACTCACAAAGCAAACGCCTTGGTGTAAAAATATTTGGTGGCCAACCTGCTATCAACGGAAACATTATCATCCGTCAACGTGGTACAGAATATCATCCTGGAAAAAATGTTGGAGTAGGAAGAGACTTCACATTGTTTGCATTAACCGATGGTGTTGTTGAATTTCGTAAGAGAAAAAACAACAGAACTTACGTTTCTGTAGCCGTTGCTGAAGCACCTGTGGCATAAGCCATATTTAGCCTGTTTAGAAATTTGTGGAAAAAAAATTTGGGTAGTATTAAATAATTCTTATTTTTACTATCGTTAACCCATTTTTACTAACATTAAATTCTAACAACATGGCTACTAAGAAAAAAGCTGCAAAGAAAAAAGCTGCTCCTAAGAAGAAAGCTGCTAAGAAAAAGAAATAAGTTGAAAAACTTTTTCAACGACACAGAAAGTCCCAACTCAGTTGGGACTTTTTTTATGCAATCACTTTTAATAAATTGTAAATTAGTGCCATGAATAATGGTGCAATAGCAGATAATTTTGACCTGCTCGCCAAGTTGATGGACATCAACGGCGAAAACTCGTTTAAGACGAAAACCTTTGCCATAGCGGCTTTCAACATAGAGAAGCTGCCTATGCAATTGAAAGACACACCCCGTTCAACACTTTTCAGTATCAAAGGTATTGGAGATAGTATAGGTAAGAAGGTAATTGAAATGTTGGACACTGGCAAGCTGGAAACATTGAATGAATACATCAGCAAAACACCGCCCGGTGTTATTGAAATGTTGAACATAAAAGGCATTGGTCCAAAAAAAATTAATACCATCTGGAAGCAGATGGAGATAGAATCGTTGGGTGAATTGCTGTATGCCTGCAACGAAAACCGGTTGACCCTTTTTAAAGGATTTGGCGAAAAAACACAGAAAAACGTCCAGGAAGCGATAGAATTCTATTTTTCGAACCAGGGCCATTTTCTGTATGCGCAGCTCGAAGAAGTGTATCCGCAGATAGAAAACTATCTTAAAAAATTATTCTCGCCAGAAAAAGTTAGAGTAACGGGAGCATACAGAAGACAGGCATTAACGATTGAAGAATTAGAATTTGTAATTGCAGAAACGAATAATGCCATCAAACCAAAATTTCAAACAGCACAACCACCAGAGTTGCTGGAAGAAAATGACGATAGCATTTTATATAAATTGAAGAACGGATTAAAGCTTCGTTTATACACTGGTCAACAAAATATTACTGAACGACAATTTCTCACCACCGGCAGCGCAACATTTACTGAAGCTTTTCAAAAAGAATTTCCGTCGTTAAAATATACAGTTGGTGAAACAGATGAATCCGTTTTTGCTGAAGCTAAAATTCCATACATAGTTCCATGTCTGAGAGAAACAGCAACGATAATTGAACGGGCAAAGAAAAATAAACTACCCAGGCTGATACAAACAGAAGATGTCTGTTCCATCATCCATAGCCATAGCAACTGGAGTGATGGAAGTAATACCATAGAAGAGATGGCCAATGAGTGCATTAAACGGGGACTTGAATACCTTGTTATCTCCGACCACTCCCAAACGGCTTTTTATGCCAATGGCCTAAAAGAAGACAGGATAGTTGCCCAGCATAATCAAATTGATGCCCTGAATAAGCAACTGGCTCTTCAGCCTTCGCAGAAGGGCTCCGGAGGACAAGCATTTAAAATCTTTAAAAGCATTGAAAGTGATATACTGAACGATGGTAGCTTAGATTATCCTGAAGCAGTATTAAAAACCTTTGATCTGGTTATTGCCTCTGTACATAGCAACCTGAAAATGCCGGAGGACAAGGCCATGAAGCGACTGATAACGGCGATTGAAAATCCTTACACTACTATTCTTGGTCACATGACGGGACGTTTGTTGCTTAGTCGCAACGGCTACCCTGTTGACCATAAAAAAATAATTGAAGCCTGTGCTGCTAATAATGTGGTGATAGAACTGAATGCCCACCCTCGCCGCCTGGATATTGATTGGAAATGGATTGACTATGCTATTGAAAAAGGTGTTTTACTTTCTATTGACCCCGATGCCCATGCTCTCAGTGGTTTTGATGATGTGAAGTATGGAGTACTGGCCGGGCAGAAAGGTGGAATGGAGAAGGAAAATAATTTGAG
>JANORJ010000589.1:0-8889 GCA_031415255.1 Chitinophagaceae bacterium
CCTAAGTCTTGTCCATTAGAATTGATAGAAGCAACAAGTTTGTTGCCAGGTTCAATAAAATGAATCCAGCCGGAACCATTTACTATTGGTTGATTAACAACCGGGCTTGTACCGGTAGTAGTATAAATGCCATTAAGGTTATCATACACATGTATATCGTCAATAGCTATTCCATCCCGGTTAACAGTTTGGTCTGATGCAACAACAAAACGAAGTCGCAATTGATTTAAACCAGATGGCAAAGGAATTGTTGCCACATGCCAGCGATGAAAATTCTGTACACTCCACATATTATTACCAGCATAGCTTCTGTTGTACCAGTTGGTTCCCTCTCCGGATGCGCCAAGGCGAACCCATGTTGTACCATTTGAAGAATATTCTACATAAGCCCCATCACAGGTAAAGCTGTTTCCGCAATCTTCAAGGTCCAATGCTAAACTGAAACTTAATGTTGGCGCTGTTAATGATGAAATATTATAGCAGGGAGAATAGAGATACGATTTTTCCTGATCATTATAATTTCCAGTCACCCTTGTTTTCCATGCTTTACTTCCGCTAGCTGCCCGGTTTATTTTTGCAGATGCCGGTGTGCCATATTCCCATGTGTTATTTTTGCCCCCGGCATACCAGGAGCCATTGTCAACTTCAAAGTTCTGCAGATGAGGAGTTGAACTAGTAACATTGATAATAGTAGAATTAACTAGCGCCAGACTTATTGTATCATTATCAGGATAAGTGTCGGTGGTATAAGCTACTCTTACTTCAATAAGATGTGAACCGAAAGCTGAAAGATTTGCAGTTGAATTGAGGAAGGTAAACTGTGCTGTTGCATTGGCAGCGATAGCAGGAATAAGTTCATCGGGAACATAAGAGCCACCATCCACCCGAAAACGAACAGGCACATTTGTTACAGCTGTATTGCTGCTATTGCGAACTGTAACAGTAACCGGTGTTGTAGCAGTTAATGCACAACTTGCAGATACAGGTGCATCAATACTTATCATTTGCATATCATCTGTTACTTTATACAGATGAATATCATCAAAAGTATAACCAGCTCCACCATCATTGTCTGCTGCCTGGTGTTGTCCATATTGCCCCCACCTAATCTGAAAGCTTGGAGTAAATGATTGAACCGGCGCTGCCGCTAGTATATCCGTTAACTCAATACTTGCTGTTTTTTTAAAAGTTCCATCCACAATATTTTGATTGGCAAACAAATCATAGGCTTCTTTCCATGCCCCTGCATCACTTCCTCTTATCCATACTTTATTAGCAGCATTAGCATTCTGGCCATGATTTTTATACCGGAAGTCAAGCCGTACTTCATCAATACCGGGAATAAACCAGGCGAGATTAATATTATATGTGCCGGTAAGTGAATCGGTGTTACCTGCATTATAGCGGTCTGCATCTAACGACAAAGCCCGGTTGCCGGAAGAGGCAATACCAGTATTAATAAAAGTTCGTATCCGCCCATAAATAGTATTGTTCACAAAATCATATCTGTCTAAACCCTGCAAACCCATTTGTGATGTTGTAACAGATTGCGCCGGTGCAGCATCCATATTATCAGTAAAGGGTAAAAATATTTGTTGATTATCTAATTGCTTAAAAACCTTAACGAGTGTATTATTAACTGTTATTGGATCGGTGGCTTTTGTTACTGTTGCTGAAATAGTGTAAGTGCCAACTGCTGATAGATTAGCCAATATAGAAAATGTATGATCAACTGTTCCACCAATTGTAAAAGCTGGGGCAATTGTTTGTGTTTGTTGCAACACTCCATTTATTGAATAGCTAACATCAATATTCCCCGAAGAAATCTGATCATCCAGATTTTTAATTCGGATGGTTACAGGCACACTAGCTGAAAGTGCTGTAGAGGTAAACTCTCTTCCAGATGAAGCAGGAGATACAAATGCATCAACTTTAAGATCGTTGTCTGAAATACTACCGCTACAATCACCGCTATCTGGTTTTCTTGAAACGGCCAATCCTCTTCTTCCGGGACTGTTAGTTAAACCAATCAATGGTCTTGCACTTACCCAATACACTGTATCTTTTGACAAACCGCTGAAAGTATAATTTAATGTAGCTGCAGATACAGTAGCTACAGTCACCATTTCATCACCGATCAATCTCATCACTTCATAACCAGTGGCACCGGCAACAGCTGTCCAATCTATAGAAACATATCCTTCGCATTGAACTGCTGAAAGCGATACATTCATCGTATCACATATTGTAAAAGGAAGGCTGGTACTAACAAAGCCTGTACCGTTTCGGGTAATACGAACTTCTGCCTGATCGGTAGTAACTGCTGGTACCGTAAACCATTCCTGAGGATTAGGTGTATTGTAATAATATTCCCTCCTATTAGCCGCAATGTTGTTCTTAAGTGTTGTCCAACCAGAACTATTATCAGGTCGAAATTGCAATGTAAATGTAGTTTCAGGATCGCCGTATGAATCCCATCTGATGATCATTCTTTCTCCATGAACATACGCCTCTCCGCCTATTGGGGCAACCAGCTTTGTCTCCAACGGCACAAAATCATACACCACGAAATATTCCTGAGAAGGGTTTTGGGTAATATTGGTCGGCTTGATTCTAATTGTATAACCACCAGCTACTGGATTCTTGATTACTACCTGCTCAATATTATTGATACTATCTGCTTTATTAGTTGCCCAGTTTTTGATTCTGCTGGATACTGTATCAAGCACTAATGGCAGAATGGTGGAAGACGGAGACGGTGTCACCACTTCGAGGTCAAGATTATTTATTAGTGTTTGGGGAGCCAATACAGAAGCGGCAGGATCATTCCAATATAACATCACTTTCAATTCTGCAAGTCCTGCCGGTACCGTTACATTAATTGTTTGAGGTGAGCCCGGAGTAATGTTTCCAGTGCTGTAGCGATTGTTTTCAAGAATGTCGACAGCCCGCCAGAAATTGGCTACGCCAAATCCGTATGTATAATCTGGTCCGGGGTTCCCCCAATCGTCTGCACTGTTACAAACTAGTGCTTTCATCAAACCATTTTTTGGATTGCCGCCTCCGTTAATGGGCATTGCCCTGAATCTTTCATACAATAAAGCTAACCCGCCTGCTATGGCAGGAGAGGCCATACTTGTTCCGGTATTTTCCCAGTAGTAATCATAAGGCGGAGGTGCTGTTGATGTAATAAAAGTTCCAACAGCTACAACTTCTGGTTTTATACGTCCATCTCTTACCGGCCCCCGGCTTGACTGTTCAAATATTCTTCCCTCCCGAGGTCTGAAATTTCCTACTGTAATTACATTTTTGGCTGATTGATAACCACCCAATATGGTTCTGAAACTATCGGGCATTGGTGCACATACTGAATAGCCGCTGTTGCCACCCGCAAATACGGTTTGCAAATTTGGAAGAGTAATAGCTTGCTGATCTAATATCCGGGAGTATAAATCATATACTCCAAAAGTGGCACATTCCGATACGTTGTTGCCATAAGAATTATTGGTAATAACCATACCGTAATCCGTTACATAAGCTGGTGCATTTATAAGAACATTTGAAAAAATCTGAGATACAATAGTGGACTTAGGTGCAAATCCGGTTCGCAATTCATTGCGGATACCGGCGCCTCCGACAATACCAGTGACATGAGTACCATGAAAACTGTACCCCCCCGCTGCCCTGCTGATCAAGCGGTTTGTAAAATCTATATGAGATTGGGGATCTCCATCCTCTCCAATACCTATTACTACCCCACTTCCTTTTAAATTTTTTCCGCCTACACTAAGCGGAGCACTAAGTAGTGAAGCCCTTACACCATCACGGCCCCAATTGGTCCAAGTGGCATTCAAGGGCTTATCCTCTCCCGGAGCAGCCTGCACATATTCTATAAAAGGTAACAAAGCCAATTCACCCAATCGCTGAACTGCTACCCGCAATGCTATAATGCGATTGTCTTTGTAAACAGAAGAAGTAATATCAAAAGTTCTGCTTCGCAATTCATTACTCACTGTTTCAAATGAAAACGATTGGGCAAAGCTGATCCAGACATCAACAGTACCTGCCACTTTTACAGCATAGGATGGAAAATTTCCTTTCGCCAATTCTGGCTGCATTTTTTGATACGCCGACAGTTCAATAACTGACCTTGCTTTTACAGATGTTAAAAAAGAGGCATTTAATGAACCTGTTATTGTTACGGTGTAAGCATTGTTGGGAATATAATCAAGCAATTCAACTCCTGCCTGTTTCAATTGTTGCCTTACTGCGTCTGTTGGAATTTGTTCAAATTGTATAACTGCGAAAGTTTTGTTGTTGGTTCTTGCAGCCTTACTGTTAAAGAGGCTTAGTGCTTCTGTTGTAATATTTTTTTCAGGAATAACTGTTCCGGACTTTAGCAATAAATCATACTGGTGGTTAGCCTCCAGCGGAGATGGGACAAGTTGTGCCAGCGAAGAGAAACTGGCAAGTAAGCAAATTGTTATCAGAGGAATTGGATTGGATCTCATAGTGACAATTAAGAGAAATAAAATTAATACAAATACCCGAGAAAAGCGAATACGGTACTGGATTTGAGAGATAAGTAAAAATTCTTATTTTAGGATTGAAGACCCGGAAAAACAATAAGAGTGGATGGCTTTTAAAAAATGGTGCATCTCTTTCATCGTTTTCATATCGTTGGCAATCAGCAGAAACAGCTTCCCTGTTTGTTTCAGTTTTCCTTTATTGGTTTCTGTTTGCAAAAACTGAATTACTTTTTGAAATGTAGCCGATTCAAAATAAGGCGAATCCGGACGATTGATAAAGAAGCAGCGCAATGTTTGTTCTTTCAAACTCATTTTTTCAAACCCTAAGTCAACTGCCAGTTTGCGGCATCGGACGGTAATAAATAAATCTAGTACTGGTTGTGGTAAAGCCCCAAATCTGTCTTCAATTTCTTTTTTCATTTCTTCCAACTCTTCTTCCGTTTCACAATTATCCAATCGCTGATAAAGCGATAATCTTTCGCCAATACTTTCTACATATTCATCCGGAATTAATATTTCTAAATCTGTATCAATAGTACAATCTGCTACAAAATCATCCTGCTTCGCAATTTCTTCTTTAAACAATTCTTTAAATTCTGTTCTCTTCAATTCTCTTATTGCTTCATCAAGAATTTTCTGGTAGGTTTCAAAACCAATATCGGCCATAAAACCACTTTGTTCGCCGCCCAGCATATTTCCGGCACCTCTAATGTCCAAATCTCTCATGGCTATCTGAAAACCACTACCTAATTCGCTATGCTGCTCTAATGTTTGTAATCTTTTCTTGGAATCATTTGGCAACGTACTCATCGGTGGTGCCAGTAAATAACAGAATGCTTTTTTGTTACTTCTACCCACCCTTCCTCTTAGTTGGTGCAAATCACTTAACCCAAACTGGTGAGCATTATTAACGATGATGGTATTTACATTCGGTATGTCAACGCCGCTCTCCACAATGTTGGTACAAATCAATACATCATATCTTCTATCAATAAAATCGAAAATCTTTTCTTCCAGCACATGTCCTTCCATTTGTCCGTGGGCAAAACCAATACTTAAATCAGGACAAAGTGCTTGTATAATGGCTGCCATCTCCGCCAAACCAGCAATACGATTGTAGATAAAGAAAACCTGTCCTCCTCTTTCTGTTTCAAAATAAATAGCTTCCCGAATAAAATCTTCATTGTACACCTGCACTTCCGTTTGAATGGGTTGCCGGTTAGGCGGCGGTGTATTCATAATGCTCAAATCCCTTGCACCCATCAGAGAAAATTGCAACGTTCTTGGAATAGGTGTTGCTGTCAGCGTTAAACAATCAACTGCGGTACGTAATGTTTTTATTTTCTCTTTATGCCCCACACCAAACTTTTGTTCTTCATCTACTATCAGCAAACCGAGGTCTTTAAACTTTACATCTTTAGCCAGCAAGCCATGTGTGCCAATAATAATATCAACCTTCCCTTCTTCTAATCGCAGCAGCGTTTCCTTTTTTTCTTTGGCCGATTTGAAACGATTGATATAATCAACCGTTACCGGAAAATCTTTCAGCCGTTCTTTAAATGTTTGATAATGCTGAAAAGCCAAAATGGTAGTGGGCACTAATATCGCAGCCTGCTTTCCATCCACACAAGTTTTGAAAGCGGCTCTTATTGCTATTTCCGTTTTACCAAAGCCCACATCACCACATACCAACCGGTCCATCGGCGTTGGCGATTCCATATCTTTTTTTACATCGGCTGTTGCTTTGCTCTGGTCGGGAGTATCTTCATAAATAAACGATGCTTCCAATTCCGTTTGCATGTAATTATCAGGTGTGTGCTGAAAGCCCTGTTGTGCTTTTCGCTTGGCATACAATTTTATCAGGTCGAAAGCAATTTCCTTAACCTTAACTTTTGTTTTCTCTTTTAATTTATTCCATACATCGCTGCCAAGTTTGTTTACTTTCGGCACACTGCCTTCTTTGCCAGTAAACTTGGCAATTTTATGCAAGCTGTTGATGTTGACATATAAAATATCAGTGTCTTTATAAATTAACCGAACGGCTTCTTGCAATCTTCCATTTACTTCTAATTTTTGCAAACCGCTGAAAATACCAACGCCGTGGTCAATATGGGTAACAAAATCTCCCGGTTGTAATTCACGAAGTGTTCTTATTGTTATCGCCTTGTTCTTATTATATGCCTGTTTTACTTTATACTTATGATACCGCTGAAACACCTGGTGGTCGGTGTAGCATACAATTTTCTGATCTTCATCTATAAAGCCTTCATGAATAGAAACTGCCAACGGATTAAAAATAATTTCGGCTTTCCCACCGGGACCTGTGGTTAAATCATGAAAAATACTCCGTAGCCTTTCTAATTGTTTGGGGTTCTCTGCAAAAATATAGAGTTGAAATTTTTTAGCCTCCCAGCTTTTTAAATCTTTTATCAGCAAATCAAACTGTCGGTTGAAGGCGGGTTGTTGTTTAGTAGAAAAGTGAATGGTAAACGGTGAGTAGTGAGCAGGCAAAGTATCTGCATATCCAAAGCCTACTACATTTTTTTCGATTATCTTTTCTTCGAATGATGCTACTGTAATAAAATCATTCGGCCCAACATCATTCTTTATTAATTTATCATCCTGGTCTTCCTGCTCCTTTCGTTTTGCGGCTTTTTGTCCGGCGATAGTAGTATGCGCCAGAAAAGATGCTTTTATTTCTGCTTGCAAACCAAGAAATGCCTGCAGGTCATCTTCACTATCTGCTAAGTGAGCTTTGCAAAGTTCATAATCCTGCATCCACACCACGGTGTTGGTGGGTAAAAAATCAAACAACGAAATCCGTTCTTCACTTTCAAATTGGGTGTGTACATTGGGTATGATACTTACCTGCAATAGTTTTCTTTCACTCAGCTGTGTTTCCGGATCGACGATGCGGATAGAGTCCACATCATTTCCAAACAGTTCAACCCGGTAAGGTTTTTCATTGCCATAAGAATATATATCCAGGATACCGCCTCGTATAGCAAACTGCCCCGGTTCATACACAAAATCTGTTCTTTCAAAACCATAATCACTCAATTTCAATAACAGGTCTTCTACATTCAGCCTGTCGCCGGATTTAATATGAATGATATTGGAAGAAAGTGTAGTTGGCAACACTACTTTTTCAAATAACGCCTCCGGGTAAGTAACTAGAATTTTTTTATTGCCGCCTGCGGCAATTTTGGTCAATGCCTCCGTTCTCAACATGACATGAGAGGAATTGAGCAGTTGATAATTTTTCCTGTTTTTAAAAGAAGAAGGAAAATAAAAAATATCTAATGCGTCGGTCAGGTTTTCTAAAGTGTTGTGGAAGTAAGCCGCTTCTTCCGCATCATTCAACACAATCAGGTGGTTGAGCAGCGAACAGGAAGGATGCAAAAAAGTTGCTGCTACTACAAATTGAGAAGAACTACCCTGTAAGTTTTCGAGATAAATTTTTTGACCATGGGAAGTTGCGGAAGGCTGGGCAAATGAAAGCTTGTCCGCCAATTGAAAAAGGCGGGGGGTGTTTTGATACTGAAGCAACAAATCCTGTACACTCATTCGAGGCGCAAAGATAATAACGGATTAGGTGATTGGATGAATTTCATTGATTTTTAAATTGCTAATTCCCCGTCTATTCGTATTTTACCTGCTAATTAATTACAACCATATGGCCCTTCAACCCTGGCGCACCGGAAAAGTAATACGTATAGAACAAGAAACTTATAATACCCGCCGCTTCTGGATAGAAGTTTCGGAGTTAGATGTGTTTGATTTTGTACCGGGACAGTTTGTAACCCTCGACCTGCCCATTCATGAAAAGCCGAATAAAAGATGGCGCAGCTATTCCATTGCCAGCTGGCCCGATGGAACAAATGTGTTTGAATTATTGATTGTGTTATTAGAAGACGGCGCCGGCACCCCCTGGATTTTCAACAATATTGTAGTAGGAAGTGAGTTTACTCTTCGTGGACCGCAAGGTGTGTTTACGCTGCATGAAGAAAATTATCAAAAGGATTTGTTCCTGATAAGCACCGGCACCGGCATTGCACCTTTTCGCAGTATGGCGCAGTATATTAAACTGCATAATACGGCACATGAAAATATTTACATGCTATTTGGTTGCCGTACCAAAAAAGATTTATTGTATTTCGATGAACTAAAACAATTGGAAATAGAATTACCAAAGTTTCACTTTCTGCCTACTTTATCAAGAGAAGACTGGGATGGGAAAAAAGGATATGTTCATGCATTGTATGAAGAATTATGTGCGAATAAACAACCAGCCAGTTTTTTCCTCTGTGGTTGGAAGGCAATGATTGATGAAGCAAAAAAACGTATTCAAGAATTGGGG
>JANORJ010000590.1:0-5780 GCA_031415255.1 Chitinophagaceae bacterium
CTGGATACTATCATGTTTAAATACCTCTGGAGTCCGTTTAAATGGATTGGAAAGAAATTACAATTTTTGCAATCGAATATTTTTATCGCCATTCTTGCCATTGCTGGTGTCGCCCTTTTGATTCTCGGTTATACCAGTCAGGATAGCATCCCGTCATTTGATGGAGCATTGTCAATTGTTTTGATGAGCATTGCGTTGATGGTTATTCTCTTTGCATTCTCTTTCCGTCAATCGGCTATAAAAGCATGGGTATATTTACTGACAGGCCACTTATTCATTATGGCTGCTGTATTATTTAATGCTCCTCATATCAATCTGGTAGAAATTATATTTTATGCAAGCGGTGTATTGCTGGCTTTTTTTCTGGGATATTATTGTTTGCAAAAAATTAAAAAAATTGATAATGATATTTTGCTCAACCAGTTTCATGGTTATGTGTACGAACAAAATACAACAGGGTTTTTGTTCCTGGTAGCAGCAATGGGTATGCTGGGTTTTCCATTAACCGCAGCCTTCATTGGTATTGATGTGCTGTTTACCTACGTTCACAGCAATCAGATAGCTCTTATAATATTAATGGCTCTATGCTTTATATTTATTGAGTTATCAGCTTTCCGTATTTTGCTTCGTATCTTCTTTGGGCCGCATAAAAAATTAAACCATCCAGTCGCATTCAGGAGTTCTTAATTTTGGGAATGAAAAATTTTACCCTTGCCTTATTGTTGTTGTTATCATTATACAGTCATGCTCAAAATGACCGGGTAAATGATTTTAATAATACCAACTGGTTTCAGACGTTCAATACCATTGCCCTTAGTAAAAAATGGAGCATTCATGCAGAATATCAATGGCGAAGGGAAAAGGGATTGAAGTACTGGCAGCAAAGCCTGTTACGTATTGGTACTAATTACAAAATAAATGACAATGTGATTGTACATGCTGGGTATGCCTGGGCGGAAACATTTCCCTATGGAGATTTTCCAATTGCTAATAACGGTACTTTTCCAGAGCATCGTTTGTATGAACAATTAGCCTTGCGGCAATCATCTGGTAAAGTATTATTCACTCATCGTTTTCGAATAGAACAACGATTGCTCGGGAGAGTGAAAGCCGGTACAGCTGGTAACAGAGAAATAGAAGACTGGTTTTTTCTCCATCGTTTCCGTTATCAGTTCAGAACCCAGTATCCATTTTGGGCAAAAGGAGATAAACAGTTTTACGGGGCCGCTGCTGATGAAATATTTATTGGTGCAGGAAAAAATTTAGGCACCAATATTTTTGACCAGAACCGTATTTTTTTATTGCTGGGATTTAAGTTGAATAAAAAAATATCACTGGAAGCAGGTTACTTCAATCAAACACTGCAACAAGGGAGAAGAGTAAATAATAATACCATTATGCAACGCAATAATGGCGTTGTGCTTTCTTCTTTTATCAACTGGTAGTTGTTAACTCAATGGTTTATCATCTGTATAGTGTTCATTGAGTTTTACAGGTTGTGATTTTTTACCCGCTACTTTCATTTGTACTACATCTACTAACAGCGAAAAGGCCATGGCGAAATAGATATAGCCTTTCGGAATATGGATGCCAAAACCTTCTACCAACAGCGTAAAGCCAATCAGCAATAAGAAACTCAATGCAAGAACTTTAAAGGCCGGATGTTTATTTACAAAATTGCTGATAGGAGCTGCTGCAATAAGCATAATAATAACCGTAACAATAACTGCAACATACATTACCCATAATTCATTGGCCAACCCAACAGCGGTAATAATAGAATCAACGGAGAAAACTAAATCCAACAAAAGTATTTGCCCGATTATACTTGCAAAACTAGCCATGGTTATTTTTTTCTCCCCATCTTCATGCTCGCCTTCCATTTTATGATACATTTCTTTTACACTTTTATATAAAAGGAATAGGCCACCTAATATCAATATCAGGTCTTTTCCACTAAAGCTGTTGTTGAATAAAGTAAACAACTCATTATCCAGCTTCATAATAACAGAGATAACTGCTAGCAACCCCAGCCGCATCACCATGGCCAACAGAATGCCTACGTTTCTTGCTTTTCGTTGCTGTTCTGGTGGAAGTTTGCCGGCAAGAATAGATATAAAAATTATATTGTCAATGCCCAATACTACTTCCAGAGCAATAAGTGTAAGTAAGGAAATGATGATTTGATAATCCATAAAATAAATATAAGTGTAAAATGTATTTTGATAAAGCTTTTTTTATCCGCTATACAATGTTTCTTTTGCAAACTAGTTGAATGTTATGTCTCACAGTTTCTTTAATTGCAATTCTTTTATTAGTCTCCTTTAATCTCAAAATTACTCTTCATGGTTGAAGCTTTCTTTCGGGATAATTCGATAAAAATACCAACCATTAAAAAATCACGGCCTGTTTCATCATTTATACGATAGTCAAACTGGTGCAGGTAGCCAAGCTGCAGAGAAGCAGCCCGGCTTGTTTTATAGTTCAGAGAAAATAATAACCTGTTTCTTTCAAAATAAGGTTCTTTGTCTGTAAAAAATAATTCATTGCTACCATTCAGTTGAAAAGGTTTGTATCCTTTTTTATCGTTACCAAATGGATAGGATAATCCCAGCCGGTACCTGAAGCGGTTTCTATACCCGTTACTGGTAAACCTCATTTCTGCCCGATACCGCTGCTCAATTTTTAAATCCCAGAGATTATGATTTATTGTAATCTGCGGCCATATCCTGAATTCATTGTTATTAATGGGTTTCACAAAATTGCCTCCTTCTTTAAAGGTTTTATAGTGGCCGGCACCTAAAGTGAGTTGCAGGTTTGGATGAACTTTATAATTTGCACCGCCTTTGTATTCATAGTAGTGAAAATCATCAAAAAATTTTAGTGACCGCAACTGGATTTCACCAAACACACTCCATTTATCATTAACCGTATATTTTACATTTACAAGATTCCAACTGCCTAAATCCGGGTATTGTGAAAGGGCCTTTGTACAAATCAACAATAAAACAGCTAAACAAATATGTATCTGTTTAAGCCGTTTTTTACCGAAAACTGTGATATGGAAATTAATAACAGTCAAAACCTATTTAAATATAAATTAATTACTCTTTACACGGTCTGTGCATTAGGTTGAAGGTATGTCTAACCAAAATCAAATAAATCGCCTAAAAACCCGCCCTTTTTTCGGTTGGGATTATTGGAACCGGCATTATTATCCCTTCTTCCACGATTAAAAAAACCACCCTCATCATCGTCATCATCGTCGTCATCCTGCCGTTGTTTTCTTTTTTCATCGCTTTGCTTCAACTGCTGGTTCGATTCTGCCGCCGTTGACTTTTCTATTATTTTATCTAACTCGCCTTTATCTAACCATACGCCACGGCACTTAGGGCAGTAGTCAATTTCCACTCCTTGTCTTTCTGTCATTACCAATACTTCTTCACAATTTGGACATTTCATAATTTTAATTTTTAAGGTTTTGTAATTATTATAATAAGTTTCCTGCTGCCCATTGCAGCGTATTTTCTGTTTTGAAAAATTTTGCTTTTAGCTCTTGTAATTTTTGCAAGGCTTCTAATGTTTTATTTTCTCTGGCGTTGATAAGAAACAAAGAACTTTCACCCGCCTGAAAACGGACTTCTTCGCCCCGCTGTAAGTCAGAATAGTTTTTAAAGGCTTTTTCCTGCAATACTATCTGCGATTTCAGCGTTACTAATTCATTGTAATAGCTTTTCACCTTATTTTCTATTTGTAACTGCTTCTGGCTTTGCTGCAATTGTGTTTCAGTAATATTTAATTTCGCTTTTCGGTATTCCCCCCTGCCTTGAGAAAGACGGAGTGGTATACCCAATGTTAAACCGTATTGAAAATTATTTTCAAATAACGGTCCAGTTGCGGTCTTCAGCACATTATATCCTTTGCCTAATTGGTTATATTTAAAATTTACTTCAGGGAGTAGCTCCTGGAACTTTAATTTCTTTTCAATGCTCAGTACATCTAACTTATAATTGTATAGCACCAGTTCCGGATGATTGATGCGGGCAACTGATAATAAATTATTCAAGTCCGGAATGATAGCTGCATTCAGGTTGATGATTTGTAAATCGGCATCCGGTTTTATTGTTTCAGGTAAATTGTAGGGCTGTGTTCCAACTGTCCATAAATAAATAGATAAATCTAACCCTGTATTTTGAAAATCTAACCAAGCCTGGCTTTGCAACAGTTGAAAAGTTTGTAATTGCGTTAATGCCTCTATAGTATCAATAGCGGGACGGTCGCCCAATTGAAAAGCTGTTCTTACCAATTGCATCCTTTTTTCATTAACAGTTACTGCATCAGTCAATATTTTATATACTTGGTATTGTTGAGCCCAGTTCCAATAACTTTTCATAGCATCCAGCAACAGGTTGTTCAGCATATTTCTTTTTTCTGCTTCGGATGCAGTGCGATATATTTTTGCGGATTGCAAGGCCGCCCTTCTCTTATCCATCAGCAAATTTTTTGCTAATGGAATGCTGATACCGAAGTAACTCGTTTCTCCCTGTGTTTCTTCCGGTGATGTGCGACTACCGGATAATTTTTCTAATCCTGCTGATACTTCTATACCAAACCAGGTGGGAATAGCAAGTTCCGGACGGTTGTATAAATAGTAATCAGTGCCATCAAATGTTTTTTTAGCAGTTTCATTTTTTAGCATCGGGTCAAACATTCCTTTGGCAATCGTAATATCTGCTTTTGCTTTTTCAACAAAAATATCCGCCTGCTTTGCCACCGGATGAAATTGTTTTACAATTTTCATTACCTGTTGCGGAGAAAGGCTTTTTTCCGGTGGTTGGGAAAACCCCATAACGGTGATACTGAGAAGTAATACTATTGAAATCAGTGGTTTCATTTTCTTATTTTAATATAACTGCCGTTATGGGGTTTAAGTAGGTAAAATATTTGTCCAAATACAATTGAGATATGGGTTAGAAATATGAATATAAAAATTAATTTATTCACTTTTTTTAATTAGGATTCTATCTTAAGCCTTTTGGACACAATCTTTGAATGGCATAAACCGATTGATTATAATATGTACTTAGTTATTTAAAATCTAATTTTTATTCCGAAACCTTGATTTATAAAATCTTGATTATTTAGTTTAAATTTATTGTCATGCAAATCTAAATAGTTTAAATTTTTCAATAATTTTAAATCAATTAGTGGTTGTTTAAATTTATTATTATTGAGATATAATGTTTCCAAGTTCTTAAAATGAAGTAAATTTTTAGGGATAATTTTTAAATTGTCATTTTCCAGATGCAAGATTTTTAAGTTTGGTAAATTTTCAATTACCAAAAGGCTTTTATCAATATCCATTTTTTTTTCATCATTCAAAAACAGTTCTGTCAAATTCTCCAAACTTGAAAATGATTGAGGTAGAATTTTAAAATCGTTTCCACTCAAATCAAGGACTTTTAGTTTTTTTAGATTGCCAAGACCAACGGGTAAGTTTGTTAAATGGTCATTTTTAAGACTTAAGTATTCTAAATTTTTAAATCTGCTCCAAATACTATCGGAAGGCATTTTGAATTTTTGATTACTCAAGTTTAATCTATAAACTGTTTCGGGTGTTTTTAGTGCTTCTTCTAAATCTGAATACTCTTTTTTTATCATTGAGGAATCAACAGTAATTTGAGCTTTCACTTTAAAAGCAGATATAACAAGAAATGAAAGAATGATTAAATTTATTTTATACTGATTATTCATATTCTATAATTTTTATAAAATTGAAA
>JANORJ010000591.1:0-4686 GCA_031415255.1 Chitinophagaceae bacterium
TGCTCTACCAACTGAGCTATTTCGGCTTGTTTATATACAATAAAGAACTACCCCCATTTTTGGGAAGGCAAAGGTAAGGGAATTTGATAATTGGAAAAATTTTGCTAAAGGATTTTTTTGCTTGTTTTCAGGTAGTTGTGAATAAACTATTGAAAACATCATGGCGATTTCAAAATGCCTTTGCTAAGCAGGTGATTTTTGCAATTATTGCAATAAGAATCGCCATCATCTAAATTCATTTTTCCTTCCGCATCTTTCATTAAGCAGATTTCTACCGGGCAATGCTCTAATCCATAGGTGTGTCCTAATTCATGCAGTGAAAGAGTTATAACCCGTCGGAGAAAATCTTTGTACGCAACTTTATTTTTACCTGCACGAAAAGTAGAAACAACACAAGCTTGTCCGGGACAAGTGCCAAGCCCAAGTATCCCCCAATTTTCGATGCTTCCTTTTCGTGTGGAAATATCTTTTGTTGTTACTCCAATTATTTTTTCAGCTCTATTTTCATTTATTTGTTTCAAAAATACCAGGAGGCTATCGGCAATGTAACGTTGTCGGGGTTTATAAAAAGCAAAATCGGGTATTGAAGTATTTTTAAGCACTGTAAACTCCACAGCCATTTGTTTTTGTAATCCATTCTTCAGTTCTTTTATCATATTGCTATCGATATTGCCAAAAGGGAGTATGGCGATACTATGCTTTTCATTTTTTACAATTATCTTTTCCCCAGCAGGAACTATTAATTTGTTTTTGTTTTTTGCATTACAAGAAACAAGGAATATGATAATTACTATGATGAAGGATTTGAAATTCATATTAGATTGTACTGTAAAAAAAAGACTTCATTAAAATAAAAAGACCCCGTTTGGGCGGGGTCTTGAATAATTTTTAAGCGGCTTTTCGTTCTTTATTTTTTTTTATTTGAGTTACCATCGAGTCGAGTGCATCATCAAACGACTCTTCAAATGATTTACTGGTTGATTTTACAAAAAAATTGTGTTTGGGTACATGCACCCTGATTTCTGCGATCTTGTCTTTAATAGCATGAACAACATTGTCGAGTTTAAGAAACACATTTACCTGGATAATCCTGTCATTGTAGTTACCCAGTTTTTCCAATTTACGTTTTACATACCCGATCAACTTACTGTCAGCTTCAAAATGAACTGATTGAATGTTTACGTTCATAATCATCATGTTTTAGTGAAACAATAAATAAAGAACTTTTTTGGCCTTTCTCTTAGGGTTCGGTTCTTTTGTCAGATTTCAAGTTAGTACAAAAGTTGGTTTCACCCAACAAAATTTTTCAACTATTTTATTGTGCTAAGTAGAAACTTTCAGGCTTTTGGATGAGCCTTCTTGTAAACACCCTTTAATTTTTCAATGGTGTTGTGGGTATAAACTTGCGTGGAAGCGAGGCTGCTATGTCCCAACAACTCTTTAACAGCATTTAAATCTGCCCCATTGTTCATAAGATGGGTGGCAAAAGTATGGCGAAGCACATGGGGACTTTTTTTATCCAAAGTGCTGGCTCCGTCAAGAACCTGATTTACCAGCAGCCAGGCATAACGGGGATAGAGCTTTTTTCCCTTTTCAGTTACCAGCAATATATCTTCTATTTTTTCAAAGCTTTGTTTCTTTAGCTGTTGGTAATTCTGGATTGCTATTGCTATCTCCTTACTTATCGGGATTATCCGCTCCTTATTACCTTTTCCCAACACCTTAATTTGCGATTTACTAAAATCAACCTGTTTTTCTTTCAGATTTATCAATTCGCTTAACCGCATACCGGTGGCATAAAAAATAGTAACCAGCATTTTCGCATTAAGCGTTTTCCAGTTTTCGGTAGATTGATTGAGAGCTTCTACTAACTTCCGGGTATCATCTTCTTTAACAAAAACAGGCAGCCGCTTTCCAATCTTTGGACTTATGACCTGCGCCATTGGTGTTGAAACAATTGTTCCAATTCTTAAATGATATTTAAAAAAAGATTTAAGGCTCGAAATTTTTCGATTGATTGATTTAGCGCTAAGATTTTTTTCTTTCAAAGAAGCCAGCCAACTACGGACATAGCTGTGATTTACTTCAGACAACGAAACACCGCCAAATTGAGTTTCTAAAAAATCTATAAAATCTATAAGGTCTGTTTGGTAAGAAATGAGAGTATGAACAGAATACCTTTTTTCATATTTAAGGTAGTCGAGAAAAGACTGAATGAACTGGTGGGTAAGTGCAGGCATACAACTTAAGTGACCCTTCCTGCCGGTAAGCAGGATTTCTTTAACTAAATAAAAAAAGACAGCACAAAGCTATAAAACTTTGCAGCTATCTTTTTAATATTATAAGAGGCAGGCAATTATCCTTCGATCTTACCGCTGGCAATTTGTTGCTTGTAGATTGCTTTCAGCACTGAACCACGTTGTCTTACTGATGGTTTAATGAAAGCCTGGCGTTCCCGCAACTGCAGCAACACTTTCGATTTCTCGAATTTTTTCTTATACTTCTTTAACGCCTTGTCAATGTTTTCGCAGTCTTTTGAATCAATAATTAGCATAACGTATATACCTCCTTTGGTATTTTTTTGTCCTTAATTTTCGGAGGGCAAATATAAGCTGGAAAGTTGAAAAAAGAAAATGGAAAAAGAAATGATTTACTTTGCCGCATGTTTACGGGTATAATTGAGAGCAAAGGCATAGTTAAAGCGGTCATTTCCAATGGATCCAACAGGATTTTTTGGGTGGAATCGCCTATTTCTACCCAGTTCAAGATTGACCAAAGTGTAAGCCACAGCGGTGTTTGTCTTACTGTTGAAGAAATAATAGGCAACACTCACCGGGTAACTGCTATTGATGAAACACTTCAAAAAACCAATCTTTTTCAGTGGAAACAAGGGACAACCATTAATTTGGAACGGTGCCTTCAACTAAATGACAGACTAGACGGCCATATTGTGCAAGGCCATGTGGATACGCCGGGAACTTGTATTAAAAGAAAAGAGAAAGATGGTAGTTGGGAGTTTGAATTTGAATTTCCCAAAAAATTCGCGGAGCTAGTCATTGAAAAAGGCTCTGTATGTGTGAATGGTGTTAGTCTTACTGCTTTTGATGTAAAGAAAAGGAGCTTTCAAGTAGCTGTTATTCCCTACACATTTGAACACACCAACATTAATATGGTGCAGGAAGGAGATGTTGTGAATCTTGAATTTGATATGATTGGTAAGTATCTAAGCAGAAGATTATCTTTGAGAGACTAACTAACCTGTTCAATACCTGATGACCCCTGACACTCTCAACCCGTCCTCACAGCAGGAAAGCAGACAATACTATCCTGCCCTGGATGGACTGAGGGGGCTTGCAATCCTATTAGTTGTGGTATATCACAATTTTGGGTTTATCGATGTTTTCTTTTTTGGCTGGTTGGGTGTTGACCTTTTCTTTGTTCTATCTGGATTTCTTATTACTGATATATTATTAAAATCATTAGGCAAAAAAGATTACCTCAAAAATTTCTATATAAGACGAGTACTCCGCATTTTTCCACTTTATTATTTGTGCCTTATTTTATTTCTTATCGTCTTACCCAAATTAAATGTGCCGCTTGATGTGGACTATTATAGAGATAATCAGGTATGGCTCTGGACTTACTTGCAAAACTGGCTGTATATTTTTAAGAATGGGGGGGGAACAGAAGCATTACATCACCTATGGTCATTAGCGGTAGAAGAGCAGTTTTATCTGATTTGGCCATTAGCTATTCTTGTGATAAAAAAGCCTACGCATCTTTTACTTCTTCTTGGCGTTGTGTTGCTATCAGTAATAGCATTACGATACATTGTGTGGATTTATAAAATTGAAAATCTTGCTTATTTCAATCTATATACGTTTTCAAGAGTAGACGGAATATGCATTGGCAGTATGCTGGCATTGATAGTGAAAATAAACCCGGGGTTCCTAGAGAAATATAACACTGCAATAGTGCTAGTTCTTGCAGGATTCAATTTTCTGTTCTATTTTATTAATAGGTATTATGATTTCGCTTTTCCTTTTCTGGCAATAGTTGGCTACACAACTTTTGCCATTCTTTTTGCCCTTCTTGTGCATGAAGGAATTGGTGGCAGAAATAAACTTGTAAATTTTATTTTCAACAACCGATTAATGAAATTTTTTGGCAAAATTTCATACGGTCTGTATATATATCATTGGCCCGTCTATATACTAGCTCACTCTTCGCTACAAAAATGGTCTGCAAGTAATATCACATTTATTAATTCGCAAATACTTGCTGCTTTTTTATCATTCTGTATTGCCATCCTGATAAGTATTATCAGCTATCGCTACTTCGAAAGCATTTTCGTTAAGTGGAAACAAAAATTTGGCTAACTTAAACCACTAAAAGAAAATTAGTTTAGTCATAAAAAAATCATGACGACGATTTCATGAAACTAAAAAAAATTTAATTTAAAAGTTATAAAACTGGACATTTCTGAATCATACAGGGAAAAGGGAACAATTGTCAACCGCCATCCGTGGGAAATAGCGAGGGCAAAAATTATTCATTTTTTACTCAAAAAGCATAAAGCCCATTTTAGTAACATTGCAGATATCGGAAGTGGCGACGCCTTTGTATTACAAAGTCTTGTTGAAAAGAAGATAGCTTCTGCATATACAGCAATTGACACAGCTTATA
>JANORJ010000592.1:0-5575 GCA_031415255.1 Chitinophagaceae bacterium
AGAACATTACTTCGTCAAGACAATGCAGATTTACGGTTGACAGAATTAAGCTATCGCCTTGGTCTTGCATCACAAGAGAGAATGGATAAAGTGATAGCCAAAAGAAATGGGGTAGAAGAAATAAAAAACATTTTGAAAGATTTTGGTGTAGAGCCAGAAGAAATAAATTCATATTTCGCATCGATTAATTCTTCTCCCATTACGGAAAAACAAAAAGCACAAAAAATTCTATTGCGACCAGATGTAGAGTTAAATGAATTGGCTGATGCTCTTCCAAAATTAAAAGAAGTATTAGCTGGCTTTTCAAAAGATGCCATTGAACAAGCTTCTATTCAGGTGAAGTATGATACATACATTACAAAGGAAAAAGAGTTAGTTAAAAAAATGTCGCAGTTGGAAGAATTAGAAATTCCTGAAACATTTGATTACAAAAAAATTGCTTCACTTGGTAATGAAGCAAGAGAGAAGTTGAGTAAAATAAAACCAAGAACTCTTGGGCAAGCTAGTCGTATTTCTGGCATTAACCCGAGTGATGTGCAAATACTCATGGTCTTTATGGGGAGATAGCTACGCCACTTCCTTGACCACAATATTAATAGCATCCGGTTTTCCCAAATCCTCTTCTTGCAATTCAATTCGTCGAGTAATATCATTTAAAGAAGAAAGCCGTTGCACTGTATAAGGAATAGTATCAAGCCCCGATACAAAACGTTGGATATAACTATAAATACCAATCAAGCTTCCGGCTTCGATACCAGCACCAGCCGTTTTATTAGTAAGTAATAATGAAACGCCGATAACCAGCATCACCATTATTTCCATAATACCAAAGTTCCATGCTTCCTGGTCGCTAATGCGGATTTGCCATTTTCGCAAATTATCATAGTGCTGACGAATCAAATGATTATTGCCCGTAGAAATTATATCCACCTGTTTTTCTAATTCATTATTCTTTTGATGATTGAGCTTATTCATTCTTTTGCCATAGAAATAACTAAACAACGTAACCGGCAGCAAGATGCTTAAACAAACAAGAACAACAGAAGTATCGTAGAAAAATAAAAGAATTAATGAACCAAGTATGCTGTAAGCAGCTTCTATAACATAGGCCAAATCAAATTCTAAAAAATCAACAAACTCTCTGGCCAATGTGGAATGGGCACTTAGTTTTGAAACATCGGATTTATTATACCGACGAGCCAGGAATTTTGTAACCAACGAAGAATAAATTGCTGAATAAGTTCGGGTGTCTAACCGGTGCCTTATTGTTCCAATAACCAACCAGGAAAAATGCACCACAGACAGCAAAATCAATCCCCGGTAGCTGCCTTTGGTTAAATCATTTACGGCAATACCCAGAAAAAGGGGGCGGAGCAGGTTGCCCAGCATTTCTATAGAAAAAAGTACATAAGTAATTATTAACCGGTAGCGGTGCTGTTTCATTATTTGGCGGAGGATGGCAAAACGGGACATAGTTCATCTATTTTGATAAATAATCAAGTTGTGATTCGTGACGACAGAAACCACTGCAAAAGATTCTCGGAAACCGGGCTGTCTAAAAAATTAATGGATTATAGAAATTAAAGAAAAAGGCCAAAAACGGTGAAAAATTGGTTGTTTTAGGCATAAAATGGAGATTTCTGCTTCATTTTGGCTCAATTCTCAAAAATCTGAAAGTAAGACTGGCGACTTTGTTAGTCGTTTAACCGAAGAAAATTTTGTTCCCGCAGCGTTAATGAATTGGCAAGTGTACCGGCGATTTCACCCCGGCAGGAGGTGGCTCCACATTGGCAATTAAAGGGCTCCATATTCTCATCGAGAAAGTCGGCATAGTCAAGGGTGAGTTCTTGACCTTTGCCTATATTTTTTAATGCCAGCACATTCAATCCATCAAAAGCTGTATTGGGTTCGCAGCAATGATTTTGTGGTGCCCATTCAGATGGGTCATCATCCCATAGTATAAAAAGCTCTTCGCTAACCGGATAGGCATAGCGACGGAAATGCATTTTCTCATCTTCATTCCAGTTTTTTTCTACAAACCGCTTGGTGATGATGCGCTGTGCCCGGCCTTCGCCTTTAAAAATTATTTCGCCATCTTTAATATCTCGATTGGCATAAATACCATAACCGGCAATAGAATTTCCTTTCATGATAAAAGGCTTCTTGCTACGTTTATGACGGGCAATGCCTTCAGCTATCATGTGGCGTAAGAACCCAGCTTGGCCAATGCCATCATATTTTATAATAAAATCAGCGGAACCTTCGTATCCATCTTTATAAAAAACCGAGCAGGTAAAATTTATTTCCAAAAAGAAAATCTCGTTCTTATCATTTACCCGAAAATCTAACCTGGCATAACCAACACCATTGAAGCCTTTAAATATTTTCTCCGTTGCCAACCGAAGTTGTTTATCTAACGCCGGGTCATCGCAGGGCACATTACAATCAGGATGCAACTCTGATGTTTTTAAAGCATAGGTTTTAAATGCTCTTCCTTCGGGAAATAAATACTCGACCGGTTTGAAAACGGTGCAGCTATGTACATCCACGTTGGCGGCTACCAAAACTGTAAACTCTCTTCCTGCAATATATTCTTCCACGAGTAGCGGCCCATATTCATCGAGTATGCTGATGCATTTTTGTTGCAGTTCAATTTTATTATGAACTAATGAATGTTCATCCACACCGAGGCTGTCACCTGCTTTGGATGGTTTTACAAATAAGGGAAAAGATAAATGTTTCACCGCATCACCCACATCATTCAATTCATTAATAATAACATAGCCCGGTGTTTTTACTCCTTCGCAATAAGCCAGGTACTTCATTAACTCTTTTGGCGGGTCGTATAGTTTGGTAGTTGGCCCGGTAAAGGGTAGATGTAATATTTCCAACGTATAGATAACATCAATGCTTGGCACTTCCCATTCCAGATAGCCTTCGCAGAGGTTTACAAAAATATCGTAGCCTTGCTTGCTTAGTTCTTTCAGTTGTTTGTAAGTAGTCAGCTTATTGAGAAAGACAGTATGTACTTCTGCTTCGGGTATTAATACCGACAAATCCCGTGGCGGGTCGTAGTTTTTATAATCAACTCCGGTGGTGGAGTAGTCGGGTTGCAGTACACAAACTTTCATTGCTACGAAACTATAAATTATGTTCTATGTTTAGCCACAGATGGCACAAATTCCACAAATAAATTAAATACGAATCGAATTTGCCTGCGGCGAAAGGAATACAAGTTGGCCACAGATTACACGGATTTACACAGATTAATACAAGAGAGCCATCAATTGATAATAAATTACTTAACCGAAACAGTCTTTTTTGATTTGGCCAACCTAACTTTTTTGACTGTGACTATTTTCACCACACTTCTTCTCAATGCATCTATCAGTATTTCACCAATCACCTCCGTAAAAGAAACATTCGAAGCTTTCAAGATAGCTCCAATAGAAGTATAATTTTCATCTTCACTTAATCCACATTGTGCATTGGCTTCCAGCATATATAATTTTCCGGTGGTGGCATCCTGGCGAATGTCGATCCGGGTATAGCCTTTTCCGCCGCAGGCTTTGTAGGCATCCAGACTTAATTGTTTTATGGCTGGTATCAATGAAGGCTCAACCGGGCCATATTCATAAAAATTTTCATTAGCAGGCATCGGTGTTTCGTCTTCATAAATTTCCCACAGCCTGTCGAAGGATAAAAATTTCTCTGACTCGGGTAATGATGCATGAAAAATCCGTTTGACAGGTTCATACACAATACAGTTTTCTGCATCATCAGCCGATCCGGTTATAAAAGTTGTGTATTCCGGGCCGGTTATAAATTGCTCTACAAATAAACCATCGGCCAGTAAGTTCCATCCACGGTATCCTTTCTTTATTTCCTCCACTCTTTCTGCCAACTCCTCTTCGTTATTCACAACATTCTTTACTGAAACACCCATGCTACCACCAGAAACTGCAGGCTTAATAATAATAGGAACACCTACTCTTTTACAAATTCCTTTGGTAGAACCTTTCTTATCCGTAATTACTCTCCAGTTGGCGGAAGACACACCGGCTTTATCAAAAGCCTTCTTCATCGGTATCTTGGAAGTGGTGATATCATAAAAATGTGCATCCGACCCAGTATAAATCAATCCATGCTTTTCTAATTCATGAATGATAGAAACTCCGGGTGCACCATTTATTTCGTCGCCATCGCAAATATTAAATACTAATGGGGTCTTTCCATTGGCACTATTAGCAATAGAAGCAATAATTTCTTTATAGTTATTAATAGTAACCGGCTGCCATTTCCATTCAGCTTTTAGTTCAGCAAATACTTTGGTGTATTCGGCAATACTTTGTGTAAAGTCGTAATAATATTTAAGATTGGGGTCTTCCGATTCCAGGTGCGGAGCCAGCACCCAAATAGTGTATGGCTTTAATAACCGGGTGGCTTCAGCTGTCTTCATATCAATCAATCAGGCTACTTTCTGCCTGGACGATTGCCGGGCTATTTGTTGTTGAATAAAATCTGTAAAGCGGTATTTGTCTTGTGCATCTCTTGATAAATAAGCAGCACCTTTTATATCGCCAATGCAGTAAAGGCTGCCGCAATAACATTCGAATGATTGTGTCATCTTCCATTCGGTTGATGGATAGAAGAAACTCATTTCATCTTCGGCCACCAGTTCTTTTAGCGCAACCAACTGCATAGTGGTTGTGTTAAAAAAAACATTGGGGTTGCAACTATGATTAATGTACTGAAGAAACTCTGGTTGCAACGTAATATGCTTTTCAATACCTACCTGTACAGTTAAATACGTCGGCTCAGCAGAAATAGTTCCAGCAGAAAAATCGGCAATTACTTCACCGGCTTGATACGGTCGAAGTGCAAATAAAGCATTTTGTCCGTTGGATACTTTTTGCCGTCTTTCAGCAAATACATGATTGCTTATACTGCGATAAGCAGGGGTAGTAAGTATGTCCATAAAATGTGTTAGTAAGTAATTAAATGAAAGTTATAACTAAACTTTTATTCAACAAGTTTATACCAATCAAATGTGAATAATTAATGAATAATGTGGACTATCAATAATTCATTCGTTCAATCACTTATATGATATACTTAATAAAAGAGAAGACGATAATTTCTATACTTACTTTGAAAGAATAAGTATTGGCAATGTTAATCCGTAGTTTTTTCTAATTCAATTCCAAGACCGGCCATAACTAATCTTATTTCGCCAAAGCTTATATCGTCGGCAAGTTGTTGCTTTACGGGAATAATCGAACTGCCTTTAAAGTCGGTTAATGCAGCTTCAATAAGAACAAACTTTTCACGGCTTACTAATTCATCAATTTTAATATCGCCCCATTTTACAAATCTTGCCAAATGAGATTCGATAGTACTGACAGCCAGGTTTCTTTCAGTAGCAATTTCAGCCATCGTTTTTCCTTCCTTGAATAATCGGAATGATTCAGCATGAGTATCGCCTTTCTTTTTACCAGTTCCTGTTTTCACGGGTCTTTCATCAGGCAATTCATTTTTTCTTTCTCTCTTTGGTGATTTTTCATGAATTAAAGAA